>CAUQAR010000122.1:0-5089 GCA_963515775.1 uncultured Selenomonas sp.
GTTGCATCTGGCTTCGGTTAGATTCCTCTAACCTCTCTGCATTGTGTAGTTTTCAAGGTACATTCTTACGCCGACCGCTTTCGCAGTCCCCATTTGCGCGACTGTCATAATATAGCACAGCGGCTTTACTTCGTCAAGCCCTTTCTGTTCATTTTTTCGGTTTTTAACGAAATTTTCCGCGCTCATTTCACGGATAGGTAAAGTTCAGTTCCGTTCGCTCCGCAAGGGTCGGCGCTGCGGCGTCTTTTTCCGAGAGGACGGTCGGCGTGAGCGGCCATGCGATGCCGATCGCGGGATCGTCCCAACGAATGTTGCCGTCACAGTCCGGCGCATAGAAGTTATCGGCCTTATACTGCACCTCGACGTCGTCGGTAAGCGTGATGAACCCGTGTGCAAAGCCGCGCGGGATAAAGAGCTGCCGATAATTCTCCGCAGAGAGCTCCACCCCGATCCACTGCGCGTATGTCGGCGCGCCGCGGCGAATATCCACGGCAACATCAAAGATCGCGCCGCGCGAGACGCGCAGCAGCTTTGCCTGTGCCATGGGGTTCAGTTGATAATGCAGTCCGCGGAGCGTCCCCTTCTGCGTGGAAAAGGAATGATTGTCCTGCACAAAGTCCACCCGAATGCCCGCGTCCTCCATCTTCTTCTCTGACCAACTCTCCATGAACCAACCGCGCGCATCGCCGAACACCTGCGGTTCTAAGATACGCACGCCGGAGAGTTTTGTTTCAATTACATTCATAAAAGCATCCTCTATCTATCGTTGATGACACGTTTCAAATACTTGCCGTATTCGTTCTTCGCGAGCGGCTCGGCAAGGCGCAGCACCTGCGCGGCGTCGATATAGCCCATGCGATAGGCGATCTCCTCGATGCAGGAGATCTTGAGTCCCTGCCGATCCTGTATGGTTTGAACGAAGGATGCGGCGGAGAGCAGGGATTCGTGCGTGCCCGTGTCGAGCCACGCATAGCCGCGCCGCAGTCGCTCGACATGCAGTTTCCCAGCGGTGAGGTAGGCGATGTTGACGTCCGTGATCTCGAGTTCTCCGCGTGCAGACGGGCGAATCGTGCGCGCGATGTCCACGATGTCCCGATCGTAGAAGTAAAGTCCCGTCACGGCATAGTTCGACTGCGGGCTGCGCGGCTTTTCCTCCAGCGAAAGCGCATTCCCCTCTGCGTCAAAGGAGACGACGCCGTAACGCTCTGGATCGGAGACGTAATAGGCAAATACCGTTGCGCCGTCCGTACGCCGCACCGTATTTTGCAGTACCTGCGCAAAGTCGGACCCGTAGAAGATATTATCGCCGAGCACGAGCGCACAGCCCTCGCCCGCGATGAAGTCCGCGCCGATGATGAACGCCTGCGCGAGTCCGTCGGGGCTCTTTTGCACGGCGTAGGAAATCGAAAGGCCGAGCTGACTGCCGTCGCCGAGGAGCGCCGCATAGAGCGCGTTGTCGGCGGGCGTCGTGATGATGAGGATGTCACGAATGCCCGCGAGCATGAGCGTGCTCAGCGGATAGTAGATCATCGGCTTGTCATAGATCGGCATGAGCTGCTTCGATACGACCTTCGTCAGCGGATAGAGCCGTGTCCCCGAACCGCCTGCAAGAATAATTCCCTTTCTGATCATTGCGTCACCTCTTCGCGTGAATATCTGTCGTCTTTAACTGTTCGACAGACACGGAAGATTTTCCTTTAATGAGTATAGGTACAGGAACGACAAAAGGGCGCGCGGATCCGAAGAGCCGCACGCCCCGACAGACGAGAGAGATCAAACAAGCATCTCCATCACATGCGCGACGAGAATGCCGAACGGTGTGCCGATGACGTAGCCCATCAACGCCATCAGGATGCCGACGGGAATCAGCGATCCCGAGTAGGTGCCGGCAAGCACCGGTGCCGACGCCGTGCCGCCGATGTTCGCAAGAGAGGCGACACAGATGGTAAACATATCGAGTTTGAAAAGACGGGAGAGGAAGAACATCAGCACAAAGTGAACACCGAGGATGATGAAGCCCGTCAAAATCCAAAACGGCGCGTCACCGAGCTCCAGGAGCGATGCACGCGATGCCAGGAGCGCGATGACCGCGTACAGGAGCACGTTGGACACTTCCGCCGACCCGGCCAAACGCCCGAGCGGCGATACGGCACCGATCAGCCCAAGCACCGTGATGAAGAGGATCGTCCACGTCGCCTTGTCGAAGAACGGCGCACCTGCATTGAGCTGCACGCCGACGCTCGCCCCGATGGCGGAAACGAGGAAGGCGGAGCCCACAAGAAGCATGAGACTCTGAAAGGTAATCGCCCCCGTATTGAGACGCGCATCCTCTTCGAGATGACGTGACACCGCATCGAGCTTCGTCGTATCCGCTTTGTTCCAGCGGTTGAATCGCGGCGCCAGTGTGATCAGCCAAAGCAGGAACATCACCCAAAGAGAGTAGTCGATGGAGTCGACGACGAGCGCGTAGCCCATGTCTGCCTCCGAGACATTGAGCGCGGCCTGCACCGCAACCATGTTGCCCGAGCCGCCGAGCCACGAGCCACACAGCGCGCCGAGCGCCATCCACGACTGACCGCCGATCAATCCTTTCATGATGAGAAACGCGAGCACAAAGCCGATCATGATGGTAAACGAGGCCGAGAAGAACCCGAGCAGCATGCGCGGCCCCAGCTTGAGCACCTTGCGGATATCGCAGCGCAAGAGCATCGTAAAGACCATCGCATAGGTCAGCGAATTCTTCAGCGCGCCGTAGATCGGCTTCGTGGCCGCCATATCCCAGATGCCGACCGTACAGAGCAGCATGGAGATGAGATAGACGAGCACCACCGCCGGAATCCAGCGAAACAGCTGCCAGCTGGTCTTCTTTTCGAGCGTCACCAACACGGCTGCGAGAAAGACGAGTATGGCGACATAAGTAAATCCATCGGTAATAATGACAATACACTCCTTTCGGCGGGCGGATATCTCCAGCTGCGGCGGCATCGCATCCGGAGAAATTACGCCCTTCTTATTGAAGAATTACAATATTAATTATATAATAAAATGAATAGGACGTATAGTAAAATTTTTCCGAAATGTCCTTATTTTAAAAAGAATTCTGTATACAAAGTGCAATCGGTAAAGGAGGATTCCCATGAACATCACAAAGATCGAACTCGGCATGCTCTCCGTCCCCCTGCGCGTGCCGTTCAAGACCGCGCGGCGGTGCGTGGACAGCGTGGAGGATGTCATCGTCCTCATCCACACAGACACCGGCGCCACGGGGTACGGCGAGGCGCCGCCCACCGGCGTTGTCACGGGCGACACGACGGGCGGCATCATCGACGCCGTCCGCACCCATCTTGCGCCGCTCCTCATCGGCCGCAGCGTCGACGAATTTGAAGACCTCATCCGAGATGTGCAAAAGGCCCTCGTGCATAACAGCTCGGCCAAGGCTGCCGTCGACATGGCGCTCTACGACCTCTACGGCCGGCTCTGGAACATCCCGGTTCACAAGCTGCTCGGCGGCGCGCGCAGCGGCATCGTCACGGACATCACCATCAGCGTGAACGATCCTGAGGAGATGGCGCGCGACGCACGCGACGCCGTGCGGCGCGGCTATGACACGTTGAAGATCAAAGTCGGCGTCGATCCCTCGCTCGACGTCGCGCGCCTCACTGCTATCCGCGAAGTCACGGGCAAAGACATACGCATCCGCATCGACGCGAACCAAGCATGGAAACCGCGCGAGGCCGTGCGCATCCTCGCGCAGATGGCGGATCGGGGGCTCGACATCGAGCTCGTCGAGCAGCCCGTCGCGGCCGCCGACATCGACGGACTCGCCTACGTTACGCGGGAGAGCGACATCCCCGTACTCGCGGACGAAGCCGTCTTTTCCCCCGCCGACGCGCTGCGCATCATGCAGCTGCACGCCGCCGACATGATCAATATCAAGCTCATGAAGTGCGGCGGCCTCTATCCCGCGCAGCAGATCGTCGCAGCGGCCGAGGTGTACGGCATGGAGTGCATGATCGGCTGCATGCTCGAGGCGAAGATCTCCGTCAACGCCGCGGTCGCACTCGCCTGCGCGAAGAAGGCCATCACGCGCATCGACCTCGACGGTCCTGTCCTCTGCCGCGAGGACCCCATCGAGGGCGGCGCTGTCTTTGCCGAGAAGAACATCACCGCATCTGACGCGCCGGGTCTTGGGATTCGCGGCGTCACGGGCCTTCGTATGTTGTAGGCGATCAATATTGAGGAGATTTTTATGAGCGAATCCATTCGTTTTGCCGTTGGCGAACCGTTTCCCCTGCCCATCCGCGCACAGGCGGACGGCGGCATATTCCAGGCGGATCGGAACGGCATGATGTTCCTGTTACAACTATCGCGGACGGATGCCGTCGCCGTCGAAGCGTTCCGCACGGGCGCAATCGAGCTTGCCGTCACCGAGGTGGACGGCATCCTCTTCTTCCTCTACCGCATCGACGGCATCTTCAAGGACGGTTGGGGCGACGCGCCGCTCTCCCTCTCTCTCGTCAAGGATGATCTGCTGCCGCGCGAGAGCGATCTCAGCGATCCGACCGTCCATCTCTACCTCGTCGATACGCGACTGAAGATACTACTCGCGCAGCGCCCGGCAGTCGTACCGGAGGAATTTGCCGCAGCCGTCCGCGCGAACGTGCGCGCGCAGCTGGCGCACCCGCTCTCCGCACTAGCCTTTCAAAAGAAAGTCTCGGAGATTTGGGCGGCGCACAGCGCGGCAGATCTCCGCGCCCGTGCGATCGCGTCGCATCTCCTGCCGCTGTCGATCGGAAACGCTGCCGTACACTAAACGTACGCCCCGCATCTCTTTCAACCCACGAGGTCAACCATGCGCGATACGAAACCGTCCGCCCCAAAAAAGAGAAGAGGAAAGCCCTTTACCCCGTTCGTCAAGAACTTTGAGAACCTGCGCACACTCCTGCGTTGGGTCTCCTTCGGATGCTTTACGACCCGGGATTTTGAACGGCTCGGCATCGACGACCGCACATACGGCTATCTGTTGCAGCGCATCGGCGTCTTCATCCCGGAAGAGCATGTCAAACACGGTCTGCACGATCTGAACAAA
>CAUQAR010000123.1:0-5085 GCA_963515775.1 uncultured Selenomonas sp.
AAGCCCGTCTACATGGGCGGCATGGGCTTTAACTACAAGTGGAACATGGGCTGGATGAACGACATGCTCGACTATGTGAGCCTCGATCCGATCTACCGCAAGTGGAATCAGGACAAGATCACATTCTCACTCATGTACGCATTTTCCGAGAACTTCGTTCTGCCGCTCTCGCACGACGAAGTCGTACACGGCAAGCACTCGCTCATCGAAAAGATGCCGGGCGACTACTGGCAGAAGTTCGCGGGGCTGCGCGGCTTCTTCGGCTACTGGATCGCGCATCCCGGGAAGAAGCTGCTCTTCATGGGCGGCGAGTTCGGGCACTTCATCGAATGGAACTTCGACGACAGTCTGGACTGGCATCTCGTCGAGCAATACCCGATGCACACGAAGATGCTCGCGTATTCCAAGGCGCTGAACAAGTTCTATGTGGAGAATAAGGCCTTCTGGCAGGTGGACTTCGACTGGAGCGGCTTCCAGTGGATCGACTGCAACGACAACGAGAACAGCATCATCGCGCTCGTGCGTCGCGCGGACGATCCGAGCGACTTCCTCGTCTGCGTGCACAACTTCACGCCCGAGGTGCACCGTGGCTACCGCATCGGCGTGCCGACGAAAGGGACGTACGTCGAGGTATTCAACTCGGATGAGGAGGCGTACGGCGGCAGCGGCGTCGTCAATACGGGCGATATCGTGAGCGAGGACTACGCGTTCCACGGGCGCGAGCAGTCCATCGTCATCACCGTGCCGCCGCTCGCATCCGCATTCTATCGGCTGAAACGCCAGAGCGGCGCGGGGACGCCCGTCAGCGAGTTGCCGGAGACGGCGGATGCGGTGGCAAAAAAAAAATCGGGAGAAATGAAACGCGGGGCTGTCGCAGCCATAAAACGAGAACTGAGCGATGAACGCGCGGCGCGGGAATCCGCCGCCAAGAAGCGCACGACGGGCCGCGCCGCCGCGGCAAAGCCGACGGGAAAGACCGCCGGGACAGCGGCCAAGGCAAAGGGAAGCGCGGCGGGAACGACGACAGTGACGGCAGCCAAGAAAAAGTCCGTGCGCAAGACCACGGCACAGGAGACGGCGGAGCAGCCGAAGCAGGCGCGCGCCGCAAAGAGTTGATGCCTTCGCGCTGAGACAGCGCGGAGCGCATACAAAACCATATGGATCGTCTCGCGGACGGATGATTACGGCACCGTTTTGTGAGGGTCAAAGGAGGATATAGGGATGAAGGTTCTATATATTGCATCGGAAGCAGTGCCATTTGTTAAGACCGGCGGACTTGCCGACGTTGCGGGCGCACTGCCCGCCGCCCTTGTAGCGGACGGCGTCGACTGCCGCGTTATCATGCCGAAGTACGGCGCGATCGCCGAAGAGATCCGCAGCGCGATGGAGCATGTCTATGACGGCGTACTGAACGTCGCGTGGCGCGATAAATTCGTCGGCATCGACAAGTACGTCTTAGACGGCGTCACCTACTATTTCGTGGACAACGAGGAGTATTACAACCGCGAGGGTTTCTACGGCTATCCGGACGACGCGGAGCGGTTCTCGTTCTTTTGCCGTGCCGTGCTCAATCTCCTTCCCGCGCTCGATTTTTGGCCGGACATCATCCATGCCAACGACTGGCATGCGGCGCTTGCGCCTGTGCTGCTGCGTCTCGAGCACATGGACGATCCGCGCTACACAGGCATCAAGACGCTGCTGACCATCCACAATCTCAAATATCAGGGCGTCTTCCCGAAGGACGTCATGACCGATGTGCTCGGCCTTGACTGGCAGTATTTCAACAACGGCGACTTTGAATTCTTCGATGCGGTCAACTTTCTCAAGGCGGGCATCATCTATGCCGATTATGTCTCGACCGTCAGCAATACCTATGCGGAGGAGATTCAATACGAATACTACGGCGAGCATCTCGACGGACTGCTCCGTTCTCGCCGCGCAGAGCTTTTCGGCATCGTCAACGGCATCGACTACGACGTCTACAATCCGGAGACGGACAAGAGTCTCTACGTCAACTACAACGCGAAGAATGCCGTAGAGGCCAAGAGCGACAACAAGGTGCTGCTCCAGCGCGATCTGGGCCTGCCGGAGAACCGCCGCACGCCGATGATCGCGATGGTCACACGCCTCGTGGAGAACAAGGGCATCGATCTCGTGGTTCGCGTACTCGACGAGATTTTGCAGCACGAGGAGGTGCAGTTCGTCCTCCTCGGCACGGGGGACCGCGGCTACGAGGACTGGTTCAAGGAACTCGCATGGCGCTTCCCGAACAAGGCGTCGATCAACATCCGTTTCTCGAACGAACTGGCGCAGCGCATCTACGCCGCGTCGGACATCTTCCTCATGCCGTCCATGTTCGAGCCGTGCGGCCTCGGACAGATCATCGCCATGCGCTACGGCACCATTCCCGTGGTCCGTGAGACGGGCGGCCTCAAGGATACGGTCGTACAGTTCGACCGCGCGGATCCGGACAAGGGGAACGGCTTCCTCTTCTACGAATACAACGCGCATGAGATGATGTACGCCTTGAAGCGCGCCCTCGCCGCCTATGCGAATCTGCGCGAATGGCGTCAGCTCATCTTTACAGCGATGCACAGAGACTTTAGCTGGACGCATGCGGCGAAGGAGTATGAGAAGCTCTATGAGCACGTTGTGAGCGATCGCTGAGTCCGCTGCAGAAATCTTATTCTTGCGTGTGCTGATGGCATTTCAGTCTTCCACGACGCACCCTCTATGAAACCGCCGGTGAATACATCCGAATGATAGCATTCGATTCGCCGGTGGTTTCTGTGCGTTTTTTCTACAGGAAGGAGAGGGTACTATGCTGGAAAATTACCAAGTGGAGCACAACTCACAGGACATCTACTTCCGTTCCATCGTCGGCGCGGCCGAAGCGGGCGCGCGGCTGCGGCTCGGCATCCGCATCCGGACCGACGAGCCGATCCGGCAGGTGCTGGTGCGCCTATGGCAGGATCGGACGGGCGAGTTGCTCGTTCCCCTCAAGACGAAGGATCCGGAGGGGGGGCAGCAGTTTTATACCTGCTGGGTGAATCTGCCGGACTACGGCTGCCTGCTTTGGTACTACTTCATCATCACGATGGAGAGCGGCACCTATTTTTACGGCAACAACGCGGAGATGCTCGGCGGCGTCGGGATGCTCAGCCGGACGCCGCAGGCTTCTTATCAGGTGACGATCTACAACAAGGGGGCGCACACGCCCGACTGGTTCAAAAATGCCGTCATGTATCAGATCTTCCCCGATCGCTTCGCGCGCGCGGGGGATACGATCGTGCGTAAGAAGGGCGCGGTCATCCGCACGGACTGGACGGATGACCCCATGTACCTCAAGGATCCCGACACGAAGGAGATCATCGCCTATGACTTCTTCGGCGGGAATCTGCGCGGGATCATAGAGAAGCTCGACTATCTGAAGTCCCTCGGGATCTCCTGCATCTACTTCAACCCCGTCTTCGAGTCCGAGAGCAACCACCATTACGACACGGGGGATTATCACAAGATCGACCCCGTGCTCGGGGATATCGAGGACTTCCGCAGGCTCGTCGAAGAGGCGCGTGCGCGCGGCATCCGGATCATTCTCGACGGCGTGTTCAGCCATACGGGCAGCAACAGCATCTACTTCAACCGGCGTGCGCAGTACGCATCGCTCGGCGCATATCAGTCGAAGGAATCGCCGTACTACTCGTGGTACCATTTCCGCAACTACCCGAACGAGTACGACTGCTGGTGGAACTTCGACACACTGCCGAACGTCAACGAAACCGACCCCGCCTATATGGATTTCGTCATCACGGGCGAGAACAGCGTGCTCCATCACTGGATGAACGAGGGGATTGCGGGCTGGCGGCTCGACGTCATCGACGAGCTGCCGCCGACATTCTCCAAGACCTTTTTCGCAGAGCTCAAGAAGCACGATCCCGACGCCGTCATGATCGGTGAGGTCTGGGAGGACGCCTCGAACAAAGTGGCCTACGGGACCCCGCGCGAATACCTCTCCGGCGCTGAGATGGATTCGGCGATGAACTATCCGCTGCGCACGATCCTCTTCGACTTCCTCACCGGCGCCGTCGACGGCAGGCAGACCGTGCGCCGCCTCGCCAGTCAGATCGAAAACTATCCGAAAGAGAATCTCTATGCCATGATGAACCTCATCGGCAGCCACGACGTCCAGCGTGCGATCACCGTGCTCGCAGGTGTTCCCTACTACGAGGGCATGCCTGCAATCGAGCAGTCGCGCGTCCGCATGACGCCGGAGCAGTTCGAGATCGGATCGCATCGCCTTCTCATAGCGACGCTCTGGCAGATGACCTATCCGGGCGTCCCCAGCGTCTACTACGGCGACGAGATCGGCATGCAGGGGTTCAAGGATCCGTTCAATCGACGTCCCTACGATTGGGAGAACGGCAATATGGAGATTCGCGGATGGGTGGAGCGCTTCATCGCGGCCCGCAACGAGAACGACGCACTGCGCACGGGCGACATCCTGCTCCTCTACGGCGCGGGCGACGCCGTTGCCTACGCGCGGACGATCCGTTCGGGCTACGACGTGTTCAACCACGAGAAGGAGGACGGCGTCTTCATCGCCGCGTTCAACCGCAATACAGAGGAGAGCGTGACCATCGAGGCGGACGTCAGCGACTTTGCCTGCGGCGTCTTCGAGGACTGCTTCAAACCCTCGCGTACCTATGAGGTGGAGCGCGGCCGCCTGCGGATCAAGATCCCGGGGGTGTTGGGTGTGGTGGTGGGGGTGGGGTTTGTGGGGGGGGGTCGGGTGGGGTTGGGGGGCGTCGGCCGGGAGGCGTATCGCTTCGTCGACTTCCTCTCAGCGGCTGGGCAAAAAGTCTGGCAGATTCTCCCGCTCAGCCCCGTCGGCTACGGCTACTCGCCCTATCAGTCCATCTCCGCGTTCGCGGGCAACATCATGATGATCGATCCCGAGGATCTCGCCGCGCGCGGCTGGCTCAGTGAGAAAGATCTTTTCCTGCCCTATGAGGCGAACACGGCGTTCATCGACTTCGAGCGCGTCAAGCAGTTCAAGAAAGAACTGCTCGAAAAGGCGTTCCGCAA
>CAUQAR010000124.1:0-5051 GCA_963515775.1 uncultured Selenomonas sp.
CGACCATGTAGATGTCGCCGTGCGCGAAGTTGATGAGCTTGATGATACCATAGATCATCGTATAGCCGAGCGCAATGAGCGCGTAGATGCTGCCGAGTGATATTCCGTTGATGAGCTGCTGAAGAAAATCCATACTATTCTCCTAGATGACGCGGGATTTGACGCCTAGCGTTGTCATATCGTCGCGCGCTTCGGTCGACGTAGGCTTTCGACTACGGCTCCTTTGCGCGCTCCTCATTCCTAGCTATGCATTGAGTCTCCGCGTCATTGATTACAGGTTATTTCCTTACTTCGGATGAAAAAGAGCCGCGCATTTGCGGCTCTTTGACCCTATTCGTTCGACGCATCACATGCTCGGCATAATCTTTGCCACAACCACGCGGTCGCCGTCCTTATTCTCGAGGATGACCGCCTGCTTGATGGGGTTATGCTCGGCATCCATCGTGATCGTGCCCGTGCCGACGGTGAGGTCCTTCGTCTCTTCGATCGCCTTGCGCAGCGCTTCGGGATCGTCCGAGCCCGCGCGCTTCAGCGCGTCGACGAGGAGCTTGCCCGCGTCGTAGCCGAGCGCGGCGAAGACGTTCGGAGCATGCCCGTATTCCTTCTGATAGGCATCGATGAAGGGACGGACGCTCTCATCCTTATCCGAGTAATGCGTGCTGAAATATGTGCTGTTCAGCGCTGCCGCGCCCGCGAGCTCCGCGACCTTCGGGTCGTCCCAGCCGTCCGTGCCGATGATGGGCGCGGTGATGCCGATCTCACGCGCCTGCTTGACGATTTTGCCGACCTCCTCATAGTAGGCCGGGACGAAGATCACGTCCGCATTCGCGCCGCGCAGACGCGTCAGCGTCGCCTTGAAATCCTGATCCTTCGCCAGGAACGCCTCGGTCATGACGACCTGACCGCCGCCCGCCGTAAAGACCTTCTCAAAGACCTGCGCGAGGCTCTTGGAGTAGTCCGTCGAGTTGTCGAGGTAGATGACCGCCGTCTTTGCCTTCAGCGTGTCGAGTGCGAACTTCGCCATGACGTCGCCCTGCTGCGGGTCGATGAAGCAGCTGCGGAAAATCCACGGCTTCACCGTGCCGCCCTCGACCGTCACGTCGACTGCCGTCGCGTCCGGCGCGATCACAGGAACCTTGCTGTCCGAGGCGACCTGCGACTCGGCGATGACGTTCCCGGTCGTCGCGGGCCCCACGATCGCGCGGACGTGATCGTCGGAGATGAGCTTCGTCGCCGCGTTCACTGACTCCGCCGCCTCGGACTTGTTGTCCGCCTCGACGAGGACGATCTTCTTCCCGTTGATGCCGCCCGCATCGTTCGCTTCCTTAATCGCGAGTTTGAGCCCCTCGAGCGTCGAGATGCCGTAGTTCGCCGTATTGCCCGTCATCTCAAAATTCGCACCGATCTTGATCTCATCCGACGACGCCCCGTTGTCGCCGCAGCCTGCGAGCGCAGTGCCGAGCAGCGCCGTGCAGGCGAATGCCGCCATAAGGCGCAGTGCCTTCCCTCCGAACTTCATGCAGAACCCTCCTTTGACAGTTCTCATTATCATATAAAAGATTGCCCTCATTATAGGGGAGGGCGCGCCGTTCGTCAAGGTATACAATTTGACAGAGGCGTTTTTGCGTTGTTATAATGGGGCATCTTACGAGGGAGGAAAATATGAACGAAAAGCGATTTCCGCTCGACAGAGAGCAGACCATAGAACTCATCAAGAAATTCCCGACGCCGTTTCACCTCTACGACGAGGGAAAAATCCGCGCGAACTATCGCCGTCTGCGCGACGCGTTCGCGTGGGCGCCCGCGTTCCGCGAGCATTTCGCCGTGAAGGCGCTGCCGAATCCGCGCATCGTGCAGCTGCTGCACGAGGAGGAGGCGGGGACGGACTGTAGCAGCATCGCCGAGCTCCTGATCTCGGAGGCGGCAGGCGTCGTGGGCGAGGAGATCATGCTCACCTCGAACGATACGCCGTATGACGAGTTCCAAAAGGCCATCGAACTCGGGGCCGTTATCAATCTCGACGACATCACGCACCTCGACTATATGGCGGAGCACGCAGGACTCCCACAGGTGCTCTCGTTCCGTTACAATCCGGGGGATACGATAGAAGGCAACGATATCATCGGGAAACCTGTGGAAGCAAAATATGGATTAACACATCAGCAGATGCTCGAGGGCTATGCGCGGGCGCACGCCATGGGCGTGCGGCGGTTCGGACTGCATACGATGGTCATCTCCGCCGAGCTGCGCACGGAGGCGTTCCTGCTCACGGCGCGCATCATGTTCGAGCTGGCGGTGGAGCTCATGGAAAAGCTCGGTATTCACGTCGAGTTCGTCAACCTCGGCGGCGGATTCGGCATTCCGTACCGCCCGGAGGAGGATCCCGTGGACTTTGCAGCGGTCGGCGGAGGTATCGAGCGGCTTTATAACGACATCATGCGCCCCGCAGGTCTGGGGGATGTCGCCATCCGTACGGAGAGCGGGCGCGCCGTGACGGGGGACGCGGGATGGCTCGTCTCGACGGTGCTGCACAAAAAAAATACCTACAAAGAGTATATCGGACTCGATTCCTGCATGGCGAACCTCATGCGCCCCGCGCTCTACGGCGCCTATCATCACATCACCGTCCTCGGCAAGGAACACGCGCCCGCCGATCACGTCTATGACGTCACGGGCTCGCTCTGTGAGAACAATGATAAATTCGCCGTTGACCGGAAACTGCCCGCCATCGACATCGGCGATATCGTCATCATTCACGACACAGGCGCGCACGGGAGCGCGATGGGCTTTAACTACAACGGCAAACTGCACTGCGCCGAGCTCCTTCTGCGCGAGGACGGCAAGGTCGAGCTCATCCGTCGCGCGCAGACGCTCGACGATTATTTCGCGACACTGAAATATGAGGGGGCCCTAATAAAGTAAATAAATGAAATAGAGCCGCTGCACCCGCACAAAACGTGCCGGTACAGTAGCTCTATTTTTTGTGGCTTTTGGCTTAGAGGGGGCGATTAGTTTGTTCCTTGCAGAAACTCTCGATACCTTTGACGATCTGTCAACGGTATTTCAAGTGCCTCCATTGCCTGATCGATAGGGAGTTTCAGGTTCATGACAAGGCGGCGGAGGTTATCGAGTCGTTCATCCAGTCGTCCTTCCTTGTGCCCCTCCAGTCGGCCTTCCTTACGTCCTTCGAGCCGCCCTTCCTTGCGTCCTTCCTTACGCCCCTCCATACGTCCTTCCGATACGCCGGCCTTCCACTCGTCTCTCATCTTCATCGCGAATGTCATATACTCCACCTTCTCTCCTTCTTCTGTTTTTACTTTCTGAATCTCATCGTCAATTTCCTGCACGAGCGCATCACTGCTCAGCACACCGTTCACATAGCCGAGGAAGGCTTTGAGCGTATCGCTGACATCGTCCGCAGTGCCCTTCGTATTGAGGAAAATCTTTGTTGCGCCGTCGTTCAGCGGCAGGCCGGTATCCTCTTTACAGAGCGTTTCAAACGTATAGAGACAGCGATTCCGTTCAAAGGGATCGAAGGGGCAGATAAAAATGATGATCGTTTGATTGAGTTCATCATAATCCGCGCCCGCCGCGAGGAGGTCCGCATCGATCATCGATTGGTAGTAGCGCGTTCGCTTGGCGAGTCCGTCGCCTTCGGGCTGTCGCACCTGCATCTCGATGTTGTAGACCGTGTTCGCGTCGTCCCGCACATAGACATCGAGGCGGACGCCCTTGCTCTGGTAGCGCGACTTCATCGGCTTTTCCGCTTCGAGATAGTGAATGTCGCTGATCTCGATGTGCAGAATGCGTTCCAGCACCTTCTTGCAGATGCGCTTGCGGCTCATGATCAGCTTGAACATATAGTCGTCGCGGATGCTCAGCTCCTCCCACGGCTTGATCCGATAGGAACGCATGCGATCACCCCTTTTCTTTATTTTACGGTGTTTTTCGCCGGAAGGCAAGAAAAACCAACGCACTGTTGTGCCGGTTTTGCCATTTATGATGGAAAAGGGATAAAAAATAGGCTGCGCCGCGAACATTTTTCATGAAGCAGCCTGTTGAAATTACATTGGTAACATCTAATTCAGATCCTTATTCGGATAGATGCTGAGCCCCTTGAGCGAGACGCCGACGGCAAGTCCTTTTGTCGTCACCTGATAGACCCACATGTCCTTTGCGACGACGTCCGCGCCGTCGATCGCGCCGCCGGAGTATCCGTCCGTCGCGGCAGCTGTGGCCTCGCCACCGACCTTGAACTTGCCGGAGACGAAGGAGTCCCATGCGTGCTCCGATCCGAAGACGAAGATGAGGTCGTATTCCTTGACACCGAGTCCAAGCCCCAACGCGTATTCCTCCATCTTCATGTAGATGCGTGCGCCCGTCTCGTTGTTGACGGCGAGACCGCGCCCGTGTGCGCCGCCGAGCAGACCGATCTTTGATCCCGTGGCGCTGATCGTCGCGTAGCCGTAGCTGTTTTCGACGACTTCCTGTGCGTTCGGGTTCACCTCGTAGAGGTTCGCAAGCGCCTTTGTGTGCAGACGGCCGATTGCCGCGCGCTGCTGCTCCGCGTTTTTCGCGAGTGCAGCGCCGGAGAGGGCGAGCATCAGCACCAGTGTAAAAGAGAGCAGACGCAGGGTGAAGTGCTTCATTGAGATTCCTCCTTCAACTGAGATTACCTGCATCTTAACATGTCGAAATGGGCGCGATCAAGGAAAATTCCCTTAGAATGCGTACACCGCGGCCACCGTATATTTAGGTGGTCCCCAGCAACGCACGATACATGGGACGCTCGGCGTGGGGGACTTCGAGCAGATCCATTGCCTGCTCATCAGAAATTTTTAGCTTTGCAATAAGAGAACGAAGACTTGCCGTGCGATCTTGTTGTGCACCTTCCTTGCGACCTTCGAGCCGCCCTTCCTTGCGACCTTCGAGCCGTCCTTCCCTACGCCCTTCCATACGTCCTTCCGATACGCCGGCCTTCCACTCGTCTCTCATTTTCATCGCGAATGTCATATACTCCACCTTCTCTCCTTCTTCTGTTTTTACTTTCT
>CAUQAR010000125.1:0-5014 GCA_963515775.1 uncultured Selenomonas sp.
TTCTTCATATCCGTGGTCTCGCGCTCCGCCTCGATCGCGATGCGCTCCCGCGCGGAGGAATGCTCCGCCGTCTCCGGCAGAAGGGCGCGGAGCTTTTCCCGCCGCTCCGCGGGAATATGCCCCGTGGCAAATGTCTCGCGCAGCAGGCGGTGTACCATGAGATCGGGATACCGCCGGATGGGCGATGTGAAATGCGTGTAGTAGCGCGCGGCAAGGCCGAAGTGTCCGAGGCTCTGCGTGCTGTACCGCGCCTGCTGCATGGAGCGCAGCGCAACCGTCCCGATGATGCGCTCCTCGGGTTCGCCCCGCACTTGATCAAGCACATGCTGAATGTCGCGGGAGCTGACCTTCCCGGCCTCGTCGACGTGCAGGCGCAGGCCGAGCGCCGCAAGAAGACGTTGAAAACGCTCGATCTTCTCCGCGTTCGGCTGCTCGTGCACGCGGTAGACGAACGGTTCCTCCTTCAGCTCCATATGGCGCGCAACGGTTTCGTTCGCGATCAACATACACTCTTCGATGATGGATTCTCCGATGGACCCCGTACGCTTTACGAGCGCGGTGGGATGGCCCTGCGCGTCGAGTTTGACCTTGACCTCCGGCACCTCGAAATCGATGGCGCCGCGACGGCGCCGCTTTTCCCGCAGCACCGTACGCAGGCGGCGCAGGGTTTCGAGCATCGGGCGGATGTCCGCGTTGTCCAAGGCAAAGGGCTCCTCGCCCGCAAGCACCCTGTTGACGAGCGTATAAGTGAGCCGGCGCGCGACGTGAATGACGCACGGGATGATCTCGTAGCTCTTTACTGCGCCGTCCGCGTCGATTTCCATTTCGCACGCCATCGAGAGACGGTCGACGCCCTCGTTGAGGCTGCAAATGCCGTTGGAGAGCTCCTTCGGCAGCATCGGGATCACGCGGTCGACGAGGTAGACGCTCGTCCCGCGCCGCGCCGCCTCGACGTCGAGCGGCGCGCCCGCGCGAACATAGTGGCTGACGTCGGCGATGTAGACGCCGAGGAAAAATCCGCCGTCTTTCTCATAGGCATAGATGCCGTCGTCGATGTCCTTCGTATCCTCGCCGTCGATGGTGACGATCGGGAAATCGCGTCGGTCCCGGCGTCCCTCATACTCCTCCGGCAGGGGATGCGCGGGGCAGCGTGCGGCGGCCGCGGCGACCTCGGCCGGGAAGTGCTCGTCGAGGTCGTAGGCGCGCATGACGGCGAGCACATCGACCCCCGGATCGCCCGCTTTGCCAAGCACCTCGACAACGCGTCCCTCCGCACTGCGGCGCTGCTCCGGCCACTTCGTGATCTCAACGACGACCTTGCTGCCGGTCCTCGCGCCGCCAAAGTCCTTTTTGAGGACGAATACGTCGCGTCCGATCTTCGTGCTGTCGGGCGTGACGAAGCCGAACGCTTTGCTCCGCTCGAAGGTGCCGACAATGCGCGTGTTCACACGCTCAAGGATGCGGATGATCTCGCCCTCGCGCGCGCGTCCCGGCGTCTCGGACGGGGTGACGCGCGCCACGACCCGGTCGCCGTGCATGGCAGTCGCGAGCGCGCTGCCCGGCACGAACACATCCGTCTCCTCCTCTGTCTCCCGCACATCGGGAATGATGAAGCCGAAGCCCTTCGGCGACATCGCAAGGCGCCCCACGACAAGGTTCATGCGGCTCGGGAGGCCGTAGAGCCCGCTGCGATTGCGAATGACGGCGCCGTCCGCCTCGAGCGCCGCGAGCGCATCCGAAAAGCCGGACGCTTCCTCCCCGGAAAGGCCGAGTCCCGTCTCCAGCTCCGCCTCGGACAGCGGGCGATAGGCGTCCTCCCGCATAAAGGCGTGGATTCTCTCTTTCACGATATCCAATTTTTCCTGTTCCATAATCTCCTCTTTTTTCCGTTCCTACTTAATTTCGTTCTCCGTGCGCCGCATCATCCGACAAAAACGCAGCCGTCCGTTCAAAGACCCGATCGCGCACATGAATATCGAGCGGCAGGAGATGCCCCGCGTCCGGAAGGATAAATTTCTCGCGGCGCGCACTCGCAACGTGCTCGTAAAGATAGTCCGCTCCCTTGGGATCGGCGGTATGATCGCGCGCCCCGTGCACGATGAGGATCGGCACGCGCACCTGTGCGATCTCGGCGCGCGCAGACGCGATCATATCGAGGACCTCATGCACGGCGACGAGCGGCATGCGCCGATAGGTGTTGTTCGCCCCTTCCGGAACGTCGACCAGCTTCCGGCGCGCCTTCAGTGCGTAGCGGTCGCGACACGCCGCACGCGTGGGCAGATGTTTGAGCCCCTGCTCCGGGGCAATCATCATCGGTGCACAGAGACTCACAACATGTGCCGTCTCCTGCTCCAGCGAGAGGAGCATGGCAAAGATCGCCCCCATCGAATGCCCTACCGCAGAGATGCGATCGCAGAGTCCGCTGAGGATCGCGTAGCCGTCGCGCACCGAATCCATCCAGTCCTCACGGTCCATGCGGCTGAGATCCTCCACCGTCGTCCCGTGTCCCGCAAGCCGTATGGCAAGCACCGTAAATCCGCGCGCGTTCAGATAGTCGCCGAGCAGGCGCAGTTCCACGGGCAGTCCCGTGAACCCATGAATGAGAAGCACACCGTGCCGTCCACCCGGGAGCAGGAACGGCTCCGCCCCATGCAAGTGCATTGCGTTTCCCCCATGTCTTTTATTTTCATCCGCGCCTCTCTGCGCGGCACAGCCGCTGCGCCACAGTCATGAGGCCAGTGAAAAAATCCCTGTGCCGCAAAGACGGCAGCAGGGAACATCCGGCTAAGCTCAGCTCGACAGGCGTGCGATCACGATCGTGATCACACCGAACAGAATCGCGAACACCACGGTCACGCGTGCGAGCAGCGCATCCATGCCGCGCGCCTTCCCCGAAAATACCGTATCGCCGCCGCCGTCGAGGCCGCCCATACCGGCGGATTTTGCCTCCTGCCCGAGCACGGACGCGATGAGAATGATCGCGACGACTGCATCGAGCACCATTAAGAGTGTGAGCAAGAAAACGCTCCCTCCTTCGTTTACATCGTATTATGTGCGTTCCATGATAACACAGGAAACGCCGTGTGCGCAAGGGAAATGTGTCAGCCGCGCCCCGCGCGCGCGGTCATCGCAGCCGCAAGCGCCGCGCCGAGGCCCGAACCGCCGCCCGCAAAGACGGTGTCGACGAGCGCCGCATCGCCGCCGAGCAGCTCGGCGAACGCGCGCATGATGTTCTCCTGCACGAGCGGCATCTTTTCATAGACCGATCCGTCAACGGCAATGTGCTGGCGCCGAATGCCGGCCGTGCCCGCGATCTGCCACATCGTGCCGACAAAGGTGGCGGTGATGAGCCGGGCGGAGCGCACGACGATCGCGCCCGCCAGTTCCCGCACGCGCTGTGCATCCTCCGGCGAAATCGTGCGTCCCGCGATTGTCTCGACGACGGCTGCCGCCGCATGGGCCGTCTCGCTCTGATCCTCGAGAATGCGGCTCAGCTCGATGCTCGTAAACCCGTAGGTTCTGCCCGCCTCGCCGAACAGCTCCGCGAGCGCCATATCGAAGAGCACGCCCATATAGCGGCCCGAGACCATCTTCTCGAGACGCTGCTCGCCCCTTTTCTCCGAGACTGCGTCGAGCGCCGTGTCAAAGCGGTTCGGTATGAGCTTTTGAAAACCGCCCGACTCCATGTTGAGGATCATCGGCCGCTCCGCCGCGCCCGCATACGGTTCGAAGTAACAGGTGTTGTGTCCCGTCGCATAGATGGCGCCGATCTGCGTATCCCCGTGCACATAGGCGGCGGCCAGCAGCACGGCGACCGTATCGTTGATGACAGAGTTCGGCGTGACATTCGCGAGCCCCTGCCGCACGAGCGCCTCTTTCAGCAGGTCGTTGACCACGGCGCCCTCGACGCCCCGCGCCGCAAACTCCTTCGTCCAGATGATGAGCCGCGCGTCGTTGATGTTCGTCTGCGCCGAAGGGAAGGAAAAGGTATGACCGAGCAGATACGGCGTCCGGTGATCGCCGCCGACCGCCTCGTCCACGAGCGCCGCGAGGAAATCAAACATCTGCGCCCCCGTCGCCTCGGGCCCGATGAAATCATAGACACCCGGCACCTTGAGCGGTTTGGCGACATGCGACAGCACCTCGTAGCGTCCGTTGCCCTCCAGCCGATAGAGCAGGACGCGCACATTCGTCCCGCCGAAGTCAAGCGCGAGATAGTCCCCGCGCTCCTCACCCGTCGGCAGACCGAGATAGGACGGCAGCATGCGCAGCGAGGAATCCGGTGATCCTGTAAGCCCCAACCGCATATCGTGCCGGAAGTCCGCAGCCGCCTCGCGCAGATGCTCGGTATCCACGGTAAAGGCATCGATGATCTCATCAAAATGTTTCTTATCAAAGCCCATTCCTATTCCTCCTCGTGATCGACGGGCGTCTCTGCCGTATCCGATCCTCCCTGCGGCAGCCGAACGAGCACGCGCGTAATGCGTACGCCGTCCACCTCCTCGACGAAGAAGAGCGCCCCCTCATGCGCCGCCATATGCCCCACGCGCGGCGCCTCCCCCAGCTGATCATAGAGCCAGCCGCCGATGCTGTCGACGTCTTCGTCCTCGATGCGGATGCCGAGCAGGTCGTCCACCTCCTCGAGCAAAAGCTTCGCGTCGATGGAGCAGATATCCTCATCCCGACGCTCAAGACTCTCGCGTTCCTCATCGAACTCATCGCGAATGTCGCCGACGATCTGCTCGACGATGTCTTCGACGGTGACCATCCCCGCCGTCCCGCCATACTCATCGACCACGATCGCGAGCTGCGAGCCCTGCGCCTGCATCGTCCGGAGCAGCACGCTCCCGTCCATGCTCTCCGGGACAACGAGCGCCTTGCGGATGTAACGGCGCAGATTGAGACGCTCCCCCCGTACGAGCGGCGGGAGCAGGTCCTTGACATGGATAAAGCCGATGATGTGATCCTTGTCCTCATAGCAGACCGGATAGCGCGTCTGCTGCTCCTCGAGGAT
>CAUQAR010000126.1:0-5008 GCA_963515775.1 uncultured Selenomonas sp.
GCACACCAGCGCCCGGCGGCGGCAAATCGCTCCGCGAGCGCCAGCACCTCGGCCGCGCCGTATGCCGCGGCGCAGCGAACGAGGCGCTCCGCCTGACGGTCGTCCGCATACTGCACAAAGGCATCGCGCACAAGCCCATAGCCCTCCGCAGACTGTGGAGCCTCTACGGCGTCCGGCTCGTCGTAATGCCGCCAAAATGCACGCATGGCATCGGGCAAGAGACTCCGCAGGCGCAGGTAAAGCCGCTGCCCGTCAACGCTTCGGTTGCGTTCGATGCGCAGCAGCAGTTCCGGCATCTCGCGCACGCAGCTCGTCAGCCGCGGAATCAAAAGATCCGCATGTGCAGAAGGTGGCAGCCGCCGCACCTCTTCATAGAGCGCGGGCATGGGACTCTCTTTTCCGGTTTCCCGCGCCCATGCCTGCGCGGCCTCCGCCGCAAGCGCCGTCCATCCGTAACTATCTGCAAATCGGAATAGATAGCGGAGCGCCGGCACATCCGTCCCGATCAGGGCGCGCAGCGCCGCAACCATATTTTCCGACGGTTCTCCCCGATGAAGCTCCACATAGACATCCAGTGCCTCCTCACGCGCCGTATCAAAGGAACGTGCGCGCTCCAGCTCTGCTGCGGCTTCCTCGTTTTTTCCTGCTGCCGCACAAAGGCGCGCGCGCGCGGCAGAGACCTCTCCCGCCCAGCGGGGAAACGCCGAGCTCTCCCCGCTCTCGTCCTCCGGCATCTCGTAGAGCGCAAGCGCCCGCGTCAGTGCGGAAAGTGCGGCCACATCCCCAACCGCGGCGCACAGCAGGCCGAGCCGCCCGTGAAAATCCGGCAGCAGCGGGAACGCCGCACACGCCGTACGCGCAGCGGCAATCTGATCCGCAAGCGGTTCTTCCTCATACGCCATAGAGTCCAGCAGGAGATGATAGAGATGCCCCTGCGCACCGACGGACCGCACCTGTTCGTCAAGTGCAAGCCGCGTATAGCAGAGTGCCGACGCATATTGCCCCAGACCGAAGTAAATGTCCGCAAGGTAGCGGTATGTGCCGGGCTGCATGCCGCGGGCTTCGATCTCCCGAGCCATCAGCCTCAGATTGCGCTCGTGTTTTGCGCGCATGCGGCCGGACGAGTACCCCACATGGCGAATGGCGAGTGCGGTCGGCTCGTGATAAAGCGCGGGCGCCCCGCCCGCTTTTTTCAGCCGCTCATGCACCGTTCCCTCATAGTACAGTCCGCGGTCCAGCCGCACGAGCCGCACATGCGGCGCGCGCCCGATCTCCATGTCATGATCGTCCGTATCGATATGAACGATCGGCAGCAGTACGGCGTCAATATGGGGCATGACGACATCGATCATCGCGAGATAAGAGCGCACCTCCGCGGGATCGAAAAAGGCCTCGTCCGCGTCCAGCACCGCCGCCCAGTCTCCGTCGGCCGCCGTCAGCGAAGCATTGCGCGCCGCGGCAAAATCGTCCGTCCACACAAAGTCCAGGACCCGCGCCCCCGCCGCCGCCGCAAGCGCACGCGTGCCGTCCGTTGCGCCCGTATCCACGACAATGCGCGCGTCCGCATAGGCCGCCGCATTCGTAAGCCACGTCTCCATATCGCGCGCATCGTCGCGCACAAAAACACAGGCACAGACGCGCAGTTCCTTCTCGTGCGCAGCGATCCGCTGCCAAATCTCCCGGCGCCGCCGCAGCGCATCGGCCATTTCGTCCGTGAAGAACGACGGCTCAAAGCCGGTGTTCTCCGGCGTGCACTGCAACGCGGCATCCGCCGCCTGCACAGCCGCTTCGTAGGAATGAAACGCAGCGCACGCCTCGGCGTACTCCGCGTGCATTTCCGGTAGTGCGGGAAACGCCTGCGCTGCTTTTTCCGCAACGATCCGACGCTTCTCCCGCAGGTTCGGACGCGCACCGTAAAGATGCAGCAGAATGCGATAGGAAGAACTCGCATAGATCACGGATTTTTTGCCGCCCTCGATATCGAGGAGCGCATAGTGCTCCGCCATACGCGCATCGCCAAGCCGATCATACGCCTCCGCAAGATAACGATAGCAGCGCGCGGGCCTGTCCGTCGCCTTCAGCTCCGCAAGCAGCAACCGGAGATTGCGCTCGCCCTTCGCGCGGGCCAGTTCTTTTGAGTACCCCGTATGAACCAGCTGCAAGCGATCGGGTGAAAGCGCCGCAAGGGGCCCGGCAATACCGCCATCATCGCGCAGCTCCTCATGGATCCGTCCCACATAGCGCCGCCCCGCCGCGCGTTTAAAAATGCGCGGCGCATAGGAGTCGAGCAGGACTTCCCCCGTATCCTCGTCGATGTTATGCCACGGCACGAGGAGCACCTCGTCCCCGCGTCCATCAGCCTCTTGAATGACCGCGCGCAGATGTTCCGCCGTCTCCGATGAAAAATATTCATCCGCATCGATAAAGACAACCCAACCGCCGGCCGCATGCGCCAATACCGCATTGCGCGCGGCCGCGAAATCATCCGTCCACGGAACATGGCGGACCACCGCCCCCAGCGCGGCCGCGATATCCGGCGACGCATCCGAAGAGCCCGTGTCGCCGACGATCACTTCGTCTACCTGCGCGCACAGGCTTTCAATGGATCGTTTGAGATGCGCCGCATCATCGCGCACAATATAGCAGGCCGTGATACGGATGCCGCCCCGCGCTTCCATCGGTAAAGCCCCTCCCCCTGTGCGGTATGCCCGCGCCTTCTCTCTCGAGCGCTGCACCGCATCCTCATCACCCAGGTGCGTATAGATTTGTGCCAATCGCTCCGCGACGCGCAGCGCCACACCTTGGTTAAAAAAGGAGGAAGCACGCTGCACCGCAGGCGGATGATCGTATTGATTGAGCGCCGCCATCAAGCTGTCGGCCGCCTCCTCGTACCGCCCCAGTCCGCAGAGAATCATGCCGCGCTGCGCATAGAAATCCGGCAGCTGCGGATACAGGGCGAGCGCCCGTTCGACGAGGCGGAGCATCTCCGTGTCAGGCTCATGCAGCGCGCGCATGGATTCGATCATCTGATGGTAGATCTTACTCTCTGCCCCGACAAAGACCACATTGCCGCTGAGCGCCTCACGCGACAGCGCTAACGTCCGCCGGTAATCGTGCAGCCCGAAATAGCAGTCCGCAAGATATGCCGCATGTGCCGGACTTCGCCCATGTTCCTTTGCGTCGGCTTCCAGCATCGAAATATTGCGCCGAATCTTCTCCGCACCGCGCTCCGTAAGATACCCCGTATGTCCGCAGGCCAGACGCTCATCCGCATAGACGACGATACGGGCCCCGCCGTCGTCCCGTGCCGGCTGCTCATGGATGCGGCCCTCATAGTGCAGCCCGCGGCGTAGAACGCGGGGGACCACATCATATAAAGCGTCTGTAAAGGAATCTCTCGTCAAAAAACTGCACAGCGGCACCATAAGGATATCAAACGGAGGAACCTGCGCGCCGTATTCTTCGATGGCCGCGCGCACATCCGCAGGCCGGAAGAAGTATTCGTCGGCATCAAGGAAGATGATCACATCGCCGCGCGCCTTGTCGAGCGCAGAATTTCGCGCTGCGGCAAAATCGTTCTGCCACGGAAACGAATAGAGCGCTGCATGAAACGCCGCGGCAGTCTCCGCAACGTGCTGATCGTCCGCCGTAGAGACGACGACAATCTCATCCGCCGCCGGAGCGACGCTGCGGAGAGAGCGGCGAAGTTCTTCCGCCTCGTCTTTTACAATATAGCAAGCCGTGATCTTCATGCGGCACATCCTTTCACATATGGAGTATTATACGCCATACGCGGGAAATTGGCAAAGAAAAAGAACCCCTCTCCAAGAGGAGAGAGGTTCCGTATGCCCGTAAGCAACTGCCGAAGCGAAATTACTTGAGGAGCGAGAGAACAGCGGAGCTGTTCTGGTTTGCCTGCGCAAGCATCGACTGCGCAGCCTGGAGCAGCACGTTGTTCTTCGTGTACTCCGTCATCTCCTTCGCCATATCCGCATCGCGAATCGTGGACTCGGAGTTCTGCACGTTCTCGGACGCCGTGGTGAGGTTCGAGCTCGTGTAGGAGAGACGCGTCTGAACAGCGCCGATGTTGGCCTGCTCGTCGAGCGCCTTCTGGAGGGCCGTCTCGATCGCATTGATCGCAGCGTTGGCCTTATCCTGCGTCTGCACGCTGATGACCGAGCCGTCCGTGCCCTTCACGCCGAGTGCGAGCGAACGCATATCCGTCATGCTGACCTTGATCGCCTGGTTGGCCTTCGTGCCCGTCTGAAGTACGAGTGAATTATCCTTCGACTCGTTCTCTGCACGGATGCGCTCGTTGAAGCCATCGAGAGCCGTGTTCGCGGTCTTGCGGATCGCGCCCGTGTTGTCCGTAATCGAGAGCGTGAACGAGGAGATCTGATAGGACGTACCGGCCTTCGCAGCGTTGATCGAAAGCGCAGTCTTGTTGTCCGCCGTAAAGACACTGTTCTTCGCCTTGTCGAAGCCGACCCATGCCCCTGCTGTCGCATTGGAAACAAAATCCGTTCCTGCAAAAGACTCGGTTCCATTGAAAGCCGCGCTCTTAATGATATCGGACAACCCGTTCGTGCCGACCGAGAACGTCGTCGTATAGGTACGGCCCTGACGGACGTAGGAAACGGTGATGTTATCCGTCGACTGGATGTTGAGCCCCTCATCGGTGCGGCTCTTGAGGTCCGTCAGTGCCGATGCCCATGCCGACTGCGTACTCAGCGCACTGTTCGACAGCGTCGTGCAGGTTGCAGTGCCCTTGCTGTTGCGCGAACCGTCGACGAGGTACTTGCCGTTGTAGGTAGCAAGCGCGTTGTCGTCGATCTGGTCGACCATTTGGTTGATCTCTTTCTGGATCGTGCGGCGATCGTCATCGGTGTTCGTGTCGTTCGCAGCGTTGATCGCCTTTTCCTTCAGGGTCTTGAGGATCTCGACCGTGCTGGAGACAGCGCCCTCAGCGGTCTTCATCATGCTGTTGCCGTTCTGGGTGTTCTGGTTG
>CAUQAR010000127.1:0-5006 GCA_963515775.1 uncultured Selenomonas sp.
GAATATTATGGCAGATCAGAAGCATATTGTCATTGTCGGCGCCGGGTTCGGCGGAATTCGTCTTGCCAAGGATCTGGCGAAAGAGCATGTGCGCATCACCCTTGTGGATCGCCACAATTATCATCTCTTTCAGCCGCTCCTCTATCAGGTTGCCACCGCGGTGCTGTCCGTTCCCGAGATCGCGTATCCGACGCGCGCATTCTTCAAGCACCATAAGAATGTCGAGTTCCTGCTGGCGGATGCCGAGGGCGTCGATCAGACCCGCAAGGTGCTGCTGACGAACCACGGGGAGATCCCCTACGACTATCTCGTCCTCGCGGCGGGCGGGACGACCAACTTCTTCGGCAATGAGAGCGTCGCGCAGAACTCATATCCGATGAAGAATTTACAGGAAGCGATCGCGCTGCGCAGCCATATCATCCATGAATTTGAGCGTGCGGCGCGCACGCATGAGATGGACGAGCAGGAGCGCCGCCGTCATCTGAACTTCGTCATCGTCGGCGGAGGGGCGACGGGCATCGAGCTGGCGGGCGCGCTGGTCGAGCTCATCGACGTATTCAAGAAGGAATTCCACAGCCTTGATTTCAGCCAGGTCAGCGTCACCCTGCTCGAGGCCATGGGTTCCGTCCTGCCGATGGTTCCGCCCGATCTACAGAAAAAGACGATTGATGTGCTGCGCAAGAAAGGCGTGGACGTGCGCCTCAATACTGCCGTCACCGATTACGACGGCAGCGATCTCACCCTGAAGGACGGCGAAGTGATCCCCACGAAGACCGTCATCTGGGCCGCGGGCGTACGCGCGCAGGATTTCATCAAGGACTGCGGCAGCGAAGTGGATCGTGCGGGCCGCATCATCGTGGAGCCAAATCTCCTCGTCCCCGGCAGCGACTGCGTCTTTGCGATCGGCGACTGCGCGCACTTTCAGCACGGCACGGAGCGCCCGCTGCCGACGGTCGCTCCGGTGGCGACGCAGGAGGCGGTGCAGGTCAAGAAGAACATCATGGCGCTCATGGCCGGGAAGAAACCCGAAGAGCTCGGCACATTCGTCTATCACGACGTGGGGGCCATGGCGACCATTGCGCGCGGCGAGGCCGTGATGAACGGGCCGATCCCGATCATCGGCATCAATCTGAAGGCGAGCGGCTTCTTTGCATGGTCCGCATGGATGAGCGTCCATCTCATGCGCCTGGCCGGAAAGTATGCGGATTTCACCGTCTCGCTCAAATGGTTCTGGAATTTCCTCCTCGGCAAACGCCTTGTGCGCATCATTTTGAGCAAGATGGAGTAGGGCTTGCACGCGCTGTCTTTTTGTGCTATACTACGGCGGTAACGGACGCCGGGCGTCTGTTTCCACGACTCGTTCTCGATGAGACCATCGAGTTCACCCAAGCGTGCACAAGCATGCTTGTATCCGGCAAAAGAAACGAGGTGTATCAACATGAAAGAGGGTATCCATCCGGAGTTCTTCGAGGCGACGGTGACGTGCGGCTGCGGCAACACGTTCAAGACCGGCTCGACCAAGAGCGATCTGCGCGTCGATGTCTGCTCGAAGTGCCATCCGTTCTTCACGGGGCGTCAGCGCGACGTTCAGGCGGGCGGCCGCATCGAGAAGTTCCAAAAGCGCTACGCAAAGAAATAGCGGCATGGGTGAGGTGCGCCGCACCTTGCCTGTTTGCGCACGAATAACAGGAAGGGGCTATTGCACGAGAGATCGTGCGATGGTCCCTTTTTTTATACGCAGAGGATATGTTTTATGCCGAAGAAAATTACCGACCTTGCCGTCGGCGGGCAGGCGGTCATCGAGGGTGTGATGATGCGCGACGCGAGCCGAACGGCAACAGCTGTGCGCCTCCCGAACGGGGAGATCGAGGTCGAAACGCACACCGTCACGTCCATTCGCGAACGCTTTCCCGTACTCAATCTTCCGCTCATCCGCGGCTCGGTCATCATGGTCGAGTCGCTCGTCATCGGCATGCGCGCCCTCTCTTTTTCTGCGCAGGCAGCAGGTGAGGAGGACGAGCAGATGACGAAGGGGGAGCTTGCCGCGACGATCGCCTTTGCACTCGTGCTCGCGAGCGTGCTCTTCATCGTCATTCCGACGGGGGCGGCGCACCTCGCGGCGGCGTATACGGATGATCCCGTCGTGTTCAATCTGATCGAGGGCGGCATTCGCCTTCTCGTCTTCCTCCTCTATATTTGGGGCATCTCCTTCATGCGGGGGATTCACCGCGTCTTCCGGTATCACGGCGCGGAGCACAAGACGATCCACTGCTATGAGGCGGGGGAGGCGCTGACCGTCGAGAATGTGCAGAAGTTCCCGCGGCTGCATCCGCGCTGCGGG
The DNA here is from genome assembly GCA_963515775.1 of uncultured Selenomonas sp. GTDB lineage: Bacteria > Bacillota > Negativicutes > Selenomonadales > Selenomonadaceae > Centipeda. The sequence continues at coordinate 2,342 of CAUQAR010000127.1, forward strand.
ACGAACTTCCTGCTCATCGTCATGATCGTCGCCATCGTCTTTCATGTGTTCTTCGGCTGGCCCGATCTCTGGCTGCGGATCCTGAGCCGCCTCGCCGTGCTCCCCGTTGTCGCGGGCGTCTCGTACGAGATCATCCGCTTTGCGGGGCGGAGCGATAGTAGGCTCGTCCGCATTCTGATCACGCCGGGGCTTTGGCTGCAATATCTAACGACGCGCCCGCCTGCGGACGAGATGGTCGAGGTCGCGATAGAGTCGCTCAAGGCCGTTCTGCCGCCGGATCAGATTCCGGCCGGCAGCGGGAATTATCGAAAGGAAGTATCGTGTTAGATAGACTTGCCGCCGTTGCGGATAAATACCGCGAGCTCGAGGCGCTCCTCAGCGATCCCGCGGTCATGGCGGATATGGCGCAGTGGCAGCGCTATACGCGCGAGCACGCCGCGCTGACGCCGATTGTCGCCGCATATGACGACTATCGCAGGGCGACCCGGACCATCGCGGAGGACAAGGAGCTGCTGAAAGAGGCGGACGCCGAGATGAAGGAAATGCTCCTGGCAGAGATCACGGCTGCGGAGGAGGAGCGTGCGCGTCTTGAACAAGAGATGCCGATTCTCCTCCTGCCGCGCGATCCGAACGACGATAAGAACGTCATCGTCGAGGTGCGCGGCGGCGTCGGCGGGGAGGAGGCGGCGCTTTTTGCCGCCAGTCTCTTCCGCATGTATGCGCGCTATGCCGAGCGGCAGGGCTGGAAGACCGAGATCCTGAGCAGCAATCCGACGGAGATCGGCGGCTTTAAGGAAATTTCGTTCCTCGTCAGCGGGGCCGGAGCCTACAGCAAACTCAAATATGAGAGCGGCACGCACCGCGTTCAGCGCATCCCCGTCACCGAGTCCGGCGGGCGCATTCACACCTCGGCGGTGACCGTTGCCGTGCTGCCGGAGGCGGAGGATGTCGAGGTCCATATCGATCCGAACGACCTGCGCGTCGATACCTACTGTGCATCGGGGGCGGGCGGGCAGTACGTCAACCGCACGGAGACGGCGATCCGCATCACGCATCTGCCGACGGGCATCGTCGTGCAGTGCCAGGATGAAAAATCGCAGCTCAAGAACCGTGAGAAGGCGATGAAGGTGCTGCGCGCGCGTCTCTATGACCGCGCCCGGCAGGAGCAGGCGGACGCCGTTGCCGCCGACCGGCGCAGTCAGGTCGGCTCGGGGGACCGCAGCGAACGCATTCGCACTTACAACTTCCCGCAGGGACGTGTGACGGATCACCGCATCGGACTGACGCTCTACAAGATCGACGCAGTGCTGGACGGCGAACTCGACGAGCTGCTCGCCGCGCTCATCACGGCGGACCGCGCGGAACGTCTGAAGCAGGTGGAGTGATGGCGGAGCGCGAACTCTGGACGATCCGGCGCCTCCTCACATGGACGACGGATTTTTTTAAGACGCGCGGCATCGAGAGCCCGCGTCTCGATGCCGAGGTGCTGCTGGCCGCCGTACTCGGCAAGGACCGCATGCACCTCTATGTGCATTTTGACGAGCCGCTCGAGGCGGCCGAGCTCGCGCAGTTTCGCGTCCATGTCAAGGAGCGCGGCGCGCATACGCCGCTCGCCTATGTGCTCGGTACGCGCGAGTTCATGGGGATGGACTTTCGCGTGACGCGCGATACGCTCATTCCGCGTCCCGATACCGAGGTGCTCGTGCAGAGCGGCATTGATTTTCTGCGCGCGCGTGCGGGGGCCGGGATGGAGGCGCTGCGCATCGCCGACCTCGGTACGGGGTCGGGCGCCGTGGCGCTCTCTATTCTCTGTCATACCGACGCCGTGCGGGCGGATGCCGTGGACATCTCGCCCAGAGCCGCGGCCGTGGCGCGGGAAAACGCGCAGCGGCTCGGCATGGCGGAGCGCTGCGCGGTGTATGAGGGAGATTTGCTCGCGCCGCTTGCGGGGCGGACGTACGACATGATCCTCTCAAATCCGCCCTATATCCCGTCGGCGGACATTGCGGGCCTCATGCCGGAGGTGCGCTGCTGTGAGCCGCATCTCGCACTCGACGGGGGGGCGGATGGACTTTCGTTCTACCGCCGCATTATGGCGGAGGCGCCTGCGCTCTTGAAGGACGGCGGCGCCATCGCCGTCGAGGTGGGCATCGGGCAGGCGCAGGATGTCGCCGTACTGGCCGAGGCGCATCCGCGGATCGTGCGGACGGAGGTGCGGCGGGATTTGGCCGGGATTGCGCGCGTCGTTATAGGTCGTACGCGGTGAAAAAGATATGAGTGTTTTGATGAAAGGGGGATGTGATGCGAACGGAAATCATCTGCCCCGTCACGGAGGCGGATATCGTGTACGCGGCGGAGCTCATTCGGCGCGGCGAGCTCGTAGCGTTCCCAACGGAGACGGTCTACGGACTCGGCGCCGCCGGGCCGGATGCGGCGGCCTGCGCGCGCATCTACGAGGTAAAGGGGCGGCCGTCCGATAATCCGCTCATCCTGCACATCGCGGGGCTCGACATGCTGCATACCGCCGTGCGGGATACTCCGCCCGCGGCGCTGCATCTCCTCACGGCCTTTGCCCCCGGGCCACTCACCGTGATTCTCCCAAAGGCCGCGTGCGTTCCGGATATCGTGACGGGGGGCCTCGACACCGTCGGCGTGCGCTGTCCCG
>CAUQAR010000128.1:0-4966 GCA_963515775.1 uncultured Selenomonas sp.
ACATCAAGCTGCCGGAGACGATCGCCGTCAAGGATCTCGCGTCCAAGATGAGCTATACTGCCTCCGACATCATCAAGAAACTCCTTCTCATGGGCGTCATGGCGAGCATCAATCAGGAGATCGACTTCGACACCGCGACCCTCGTCGCCGCCGAGTTCGGCGTCACGACCGAGGAACTGCCGCCGGATGTCGATCCGACGCTGATCCCGGAGATTATCGACGACCCGAAGACGCTCAAAGAGCGTCCGCCCGTCGTCACCGTCATGGGCCACGTCGACCACGGCAAGACCTCCCTGCTCGACGCCATCCGCAACACATCCGTCAGCACGCATGAGGCGGGCGGCATCACACAGCACATCGGCGCATATCAGGTCGTGTGCCAAGGCAAGAAGATCGTCTTCCTCGACACTCCGGGCCACGAGGCATTCACGGCCATGCGCGCGCGCGGCGCACAGATCACGGACGTGGCGATCCTCGTGGTCGCGGCGGACGACGGCGTCATGCCGCAGACCGTCGAGGCGATCGACCATGCAAAATCGGCGGACGTCCCCATCATCGTCGCCATCAACAAGATCGACAAACCCGGCGCCAACCCCGAGCGCGTCAAGCAGGAACTCATGGAATACGGCCTCGTCTCCGAGGAATACGGCGGCGAGACCATCATGGTGCCCGTCTCGGCGAAGCAGCGCACGGGCATCGACGACCTGCTTGAGAACATCCTGCTCGTCGCCGAGGTCGAGGAGCTGAAGGCCAACCCGAACCGCGAGGCGCGCGGCGTCATCATCGAGGCGAAACTCGACAAGGGCCGCGGCTCCGTCGCAACCGTACTCGTTCAGAGCGGTACCCTGCGCATCGGCGACTCTATTGTCGTCGGCACGGCATACGGCCATGTGCGCGCGATGATCAACGACCGCGGGGATAGCGTCAAAAAGGCGGGACCCTCCATGCCGGTCGAGATTTTGGGTCTCAACGACGTGCCGTCGGCGGGCGATATCCTCGCCGCCGTCGACGAAAAGCAGGCGCGCTCCATTGCCGAGGCGCGTCTCGGCAACCAGCGCCGCGACCTCATCAAGTCGAAGAGCGTCACGCTCGACGCACTCTTTCAGCAGATTCAGCAGGGCGACATCAAGGATCTCAACATCGTCGTCAAAGCCGACGTGCAGGGCTCCGTCGAAGCCCTCAACAGCGCATTGCTCGGTCTCAACAAGAACGACGAGGTGCGCGTCAATATCGTCCACTCGGGCGTCGGCGCGGTCAGCGAGTCCGACATCATGCTCGCTACAGCCTCAAAGGCGATCGTCATCGCGTTCAACGTCCGTCCGGATGCGAACGCACGCCGCCTTGCGGACACCGAGGACGTCGATATCCGCACCTACCGCGTCATTTACGACGCACTGAACGACGTCAAGGACGCCATGAGCGGCATGCTCAAGCCGAAGTACAAAGAAGTTGTTCAGGGCCGCGTCGAGATTCGGCAGGTCATGCGCTTCTCCAAGGCGCTCGTCGCGGGTTCCTATGTCCTTGAGGGCAAGATTTACAATAACTCGAAGATCCGCATCCTGCGCGACAACGTGGAGCTGTTCGACGGAGAGATCGACTCTCTGCGCCGCTTCAAGGATGAGGTCAAGGAAGTTGCCGCCGGCTATGAGTGCGGTATCTCCATCGTCGAGTATAAGGATTTCCAAGAGGGCGACATCATCGAAGCGTACACGCTGGAGGAGATCGAGACCTCCATCGCGGAGGCCAACAAGGCCGCTGAAGAAAAACGCGAGGCACAGGCTGCGGCAGCCGCCGTGCAGGCCGAGGAGGCGTCGGAAGACGACGCATAAGGAGAGGAGAGCGGCGGATTGAGCAAGGTTCGCGTTGAAAAAGTCCAGGAACTGATGAAACAGGAGGTCAGCGACATCATCCTTCACGAACTGAAGGACCCGCGCATCGGCTTTGTGACCGTCACATCCGTCTCCTGCACCGAGGATCTGCGCGAGGCGAAGATCTACGTCAGCATCATGGGGGAAGAGCAGCGTGTCCGGGAGAGCCTCGCGGGGCTCAGCCGCGCGCTTGGATTCGTCCGCCGTGAGATCGGCAGGCGCATCCGCCTGCGCTTCACGCCGGAAATCAGCTTTGCACTCGACACCTCGCTGAACTATAGCGATCACATCCAGCGGATTCTCAACACGATTCATGAAGGGCAGCCCGCGGGCGAAAAGGAGGGGGACGCATGAAAATCAGTCTTTCGGAGACGGGGCGTATCCTGCGCGATGCGCAGACCGTGATCATCACATCCCATATCCGTCCGGACGGCGACTCCGTCGGCTCCGTGCTCGGGCTGATGCACTTCCTCCGCGGCATGGGCAAGGAGGTGCGCGTCATCATCGACGATGAGATACCGCGCACCTTCGGCATCCTGCCGGGCGTCGATACGATCCTGCGCCCCGCGCCGGGCGAGCGCTACGCCGCCGACCTCCTCGTCGTCTGCGACGTGGAACTCAAGCGCACGGGGACTGTCGTCTCGTCCGTGGATGCCGTGCATGTGCTCAACATCGACCACCATGTAACGAACGACGAGGCGGCGGAGTACCTCTACGTCGATTCCGGCCGCGCCGCCACCTGCGAGATTGCCTATGAGCTGATCTGCGCGATGGGCGGGACATGCACGCTCGATACGGCGACATGCCTCTATACGGGCATCGCGACCGATACGGGGTTCTTTCGCTTTTCCAATACGACCCCGCATACCATGCGTGCGGCCGCCGATCTCATCGAGATTGGCGTGAAGCCCAACATCATCTCCGTCGCGATGGAGATGAAATCCTATGACGAGGTCATGGCGCAGATGCGCGCGATTCGCAGGCTCGAGATGTTCTATGACGGCAAGGTTGCCGCAGTCTTCATCGACGAGGCACGCGCGAAAGAGGTCACGACGACCGAGGGCCTGCTCGATAAGCTCCGCGTCATCGAGGGCACGCAGGTGGTCTTCTTCATGAAGTGGCTTGAGAAAGATACCTACCGCGTCAGCATGCGGTCGAAGGGGCCGAACGTCTCGCGCATCGCACAGGAACTCGGCGGCGGCGGCCATGTCCGCGCGGCGGGCTGTACGCTGAACATGCCGTTCGACGCGGCGCGTCGGACGATCCTCGATGCCATCGGGAAGGAATTAAACGCATAATATGGACGGATTCTTAAACATATTGAAGCCGCCGGGCCTGTCGTCGCACGATGTCATCGATATCGTGCGGCGTCTTTTTAAGCAAAAACGCGTGGGACACGCCGGGACGCTCGACCCCGCGGCGGCGGGCGTGCTCCCCGTCGCGCTCGGCCGCGCGGCGCGCCTCGTGGAATACCTCGAGCGCGCGGATAAATCCTACCGTGCGGAGATCTCGTTCGGCAGCGCGACCGATACGGGAGACGTCTACGGCGCGGTCACCGAGACATCGGAGGCGCCGCTTCCGCCGGAGGAAATGCTGCGGGCGGTACTCGCGCGTTTCGTCGGCGTGATCGAGCAGCGCCCGCCCGCGCATTCGGCCGTGAAGATCGGCGGCCGGAGAGCTTACAACCTCGCGCGCAAGGGGGCGGACGTTGCGATCCCCCTGCGGCGCGTGGAGATTCGGGGGATTTCGCTCCTCCGATACGATGCGGCGCGGCGTAGCATCCTCATGGATATCGACTGCGGCAAGGGAACTTACATCCGCTCCCTCTGCGCAGACATCGGCGCGGCACTCGGCCTGCCCGCGCTCCTGCGCTTCCTCCTGCGCACACGCGTCGGGGCGTTCTCGGTCGGTGACGCCCATACGCTCGAAGAACTCGCAGATGCGGGACCTGCGGCGCTCCGCGCCCCCGATGCCGTCCTCTCTCATATTCCGCGCTACGAGCTCGACGCCGCGCGCGTCAAGGCGTTCTACAGCGGGCTCTCCAGTACGGAGCGCCGCCTGCCCCTGACGGCGGGCATCTATCGCGTCTACAGCGGGGACATCTTTCTCGGCATCGGGCGCTATGATGCGGAGACACAGGAGATGTGTCCGGAGAAGGCGTTCCCGCCGATATAGGTTTGTGGAAAGGCATCCTGTGTTGACAAAGATCATCGGATTGTTATAATAAAATTGAGTGTGAATCGTTGTGAGGGGAGGGAGTATTCCTTATGATTTTAAGCATGCAGGAAATCAGAGAAAAAATTCTCCCGATCTGTATGAAATACAACATACAACGGCTATCTTTATTTGGTTCCTATGCACGCGGAGAGGCGACGGAAGAAAGCGATGTCGATCTGCATATCGAACTGGATCAGGGCACAACGTTGCTCGCACTGGGGGGCCTATATACGGAGCTTGAAAAGGCTTTGCGAAAAAAGGTCGATATCGTGACGCAGATTCCGGAGGAACAGGAGATCTTTCGGAAGTACATAGAGAGGGATGAGGTGCCGCTTTATGAAAATCAACGAGAAAGACGCACAAATCCTTCAAAATATCGGAAAGCATTGTGAAGCGATTTTGGATACGGCCGCCCATGCGGGTGGCTTTTTTGTTGTGCATATGCGTCTCACCGACATGCGTTTTGAGAATCAGCCTCCCTGTGCTATAATGGCAGAGATTATGAAGGAGGAACACACATGAAGATAGACGACGTGATCCATGGATTTCGGCTGCTGCATTCGGAGACGATCAAAGAAGCGAACGGGACGGGGCACACGTTCCGGCACGAGAAGACGGGGGCGCGGCTCTTTTTCCTCGAGACGGCGGACGACAACAAGGTCTTCTCGATCAGCTTTCGCACGCCGCCGACGGACGACACGGGCGTGGCGCATATCATCGAGCACTCGGTGCTCTGCGGCTCGCGCAAATATCCGCTCAAAGAGCCGTTCGTAGAACTCGTGAAGGGATCGCTCAATACGTTCCTGACCGCGATGACGTTTCCGGACAAGACGATGTACCCCGTGGCGAGCCGCAACGCGCGCGAGTTCCAAGATCTCATG
>CAUQAR010000129.1:0-4925 GCA_963515775.1 uncultured Selenomonas sp.
CATCTACACCGTCCTCGTGGACGGCGACGATATGAACGAGCCGATTGCCGACGCCGTGCGCTCCATTCTCGACGGGCATATCGTGCTCTCGCGCCGGATCGCCGCGCAGAACCACTTTCCGGCGATCGACGTGCTCGGCAGCGTCAGCCGCGTCATGTACGAAGTCGTTCCGAAGGAGCATCTGGAGGCATCGCAGGAGATGCGTCAGCTCATGGCGGTCTACAGCGAGGCGGAGGATCTCATCCACATCGGCGCCTATGTCAAGGGGTCGAGTCCGAAGATCGACGCCGCGATCCAAAAGATCGACGGCATCAACGACTTCCTCCGGCAGGATATCTACGAGGTGACCTCCTATGAGGAGACGGAACGGCGGCTGATTGCGCTCACGGGGCATGAGCAGACACCGGATACCGCCGCCGATGAGGCGTCGGCATGAAGAAATTTCGCTTTCAGCTCGAAACGCTGCTCAAGGTCACGCGCATGAAAAAGGAGAAGGCCGAGGTGGCCTTTGCCGAGGCCGTGCGTCGCCTGGAGGATGCGCGCGCGTATCAGCGCCGTCTGCTCGAGGAGATGCACCAGGGGCAGCGCGACTACGAGGAGCTCTCGAAGACGGGGACGCGCATCAAGATCGGGCGGCTCATGAGCTTCAACCGGTTCTTCGCGTGGAAGCGTCAGCAGATCGAGGAGCAGCAGCAGGTGATCCTCCTCGCAAGCGCCGAGCGGCAGAAGCGCCTCAAGCTCCTGATGGAGCAGATGAGCGCGCTCAAAAGCGTTGAAAAACTGAGGGAGAAACGCCTTGCCGAATACAAGGCGGAGGCACTGCAGGAAGAGCAGAAGATGCTCGATGAGATCGGCCTGCAGCTGACCATGCGGAATAGGGAATTGGAGGAAGCGGTATGATGGATCTTTCGGCCATCCGGCAGATACAGGCGCGCATCGCAGAGATCGAGGGACAGTTCGCCCTGCCGCAGCACTTGCCGGGCGCGGACTTCGCGTCAAAGCTCCAACAGGAGATCGACCGGAATGTGACCGCGGCGGCGGGCAAAGCACAGCGTGCGCAGCGTGCGGAGGGGACTGCCGCCGCGCAGCAGGCCGCGCCCGCTGCCAAGGCGGCGCAGGCAGATGCGGCGCACCTTGCGAATCCCGATCTTGCGCGCACGATTCACAGTGCGGCGCAGAAGTATCATGTCGACCCGAAGCTCGTCTCCGCCGTCGCGGAGGTTGAGTCCGGCGGCCGCCAAGACGCCGTGTCGGACGCGGGCGCGGTCGGCGTCATGCAGCTCATGCCAGATACGGCCGCGGGGCTCGGCGTCAATCCGTACGATATGGAGAGCAACGTCGAGGGCGGCGCGAAGTATCTGAGCGAGCTGCTCGACACGTTTGGCGGGGATGTGCGTAAAGCCGTCGCTGCCTACAATGCGGGGCCGAGCGCCGTCAAGGCGTACGGCGGCGTGCCGCCCTATGCCGAGACGCAGAATTATGTCAGCCGCGTCTTGGATATTTACCAATAAGGGAAGAGAAAGAGAGCAGGGAACTCCATGCGGAAGAAATTAAAGATCCTATTTGGACTGATCTTACTCCTCGTGCTGGTTGCCGGAGGCTTCGCCCTCGGCGTATACCTGCGCCTCTTTGACACGCAGGCGCTCAATGAGGAGTACGGCCTGCACAGGCTCCCCATCATCGGCGACTACTTTGTGCCGCCGCCCGGGAGCGACGGGGCGGCGCAGACAGGCGGGACGGCCAATGACACCGGCACATCTGCACACGGCGTCGCGTCCGGCGGATCGAAGAAGCACGCCGAGAACAGCAGCGTTAAGATCACGAAAGAGGAGATCGCAAAGCAGCAGGCTGCGCGTGAAGCGGCGGAGAAAAAGCGCGTCACGAAGCTCGCGCGCCTTTACAACGACATGAAGGCTGCGGACGCGGCGAAGGTCATGGAGTCGCTCGACGTCGATCTCTGCATCGCGATCCTCCAGCGCATGGACGAGAGCAACGCGGCCAAGATCATGTCGTCGTTTGACCCCGCGCGTGCCGCCGAGATCACACAGATCATCTACGAGGGCGTGCCGCGTAAAGCCGGGGGGGCGCGCAAGGACGCGGCGAACGCACCGGTGCCGGGGACGGCGGACGAGGCGCCCGCGGAGACGCCGCAGCAATAGGGAATCGCGTATATACACATGAAAGAGAGAGCCTGCGAAGTAGGGTGAAGAGCCTATTTCGCAGGTTTTTTGGGAGGACTTCCTATGCGCCGTATCACTTTACTGATCACCGTACTGCTCGTCGGACTGATGAGTTTTGCCGCCGCCGGAACGGCACGCGCCGCATTCAACGACCGCGCGCAGGACATGGCAAAGATCGCGGGGATTCGCGTCGGGAAAACGGACGGCAATGTGCGCATCGTTGTGGATGCCGACCGTCCGGTCGTCTATCGGCAGACGGTGCTGTCCGGCCCCACGCGTATCGTCGTCGATGTGCAGAACGCGTGGCTTGCGCCCGGGGCGAAGCGGGCGATGACGATCGATTCGCCACTCGTCTCTTCTGTGCGCATCGCGCAGTTTGACCAAACGACGGTCCGCATCGTGGCGGAGACGTCCGTCCAAAAGGGCGGCTATAAAGTATTCTCGCTGGACGGCGGAAAACCGCGCATCGTGATGGACTTTGGCGGCGCGCCGGGCGGCGGGGCGATCTCCGCACCGCCAGAGAGCACAGCGGACGAGGACGATACGGAGACGGACCGCCCGCAGGACGGCGGCACGATCGACCGCGATATCTCGGAGATCATCGGGCTGAAAGGCCGCAAAATCGCGATCGATCCCGGACACGGCGGGAGCGACTCGGGGGCGATCGGCCCGACGGGGATCATGGAGAAATCCATTACCCTGCGCGTCAGCAAAGAGGTCAAACGACTGCTTGAAGCCGAGGGGGCGACTGTGATCCTCACGCGCACGAGCGATACCGAGGTCTCGCCGAAGGGGGCGAACGCAACGTCTGTCGAAGAACTCGAAGCACGTTGTGAGATCGCGAACAACGCGAAGGCCGACATCTTCATCTCCGTGCATGCGGACGCGTTCACGAACCGCGAGGTCAAAGGGACGACCGCCTATTACTACACGAATGGATCGGCGCAGTCGAAACGGCTCGCCGACAGCGTGCGCACGGCGCTCATCGATGCGATCGGTACGCTCGACCGCGGCACGCAGACCAGCAATTTCTACGTCGTCAAGCATACGGATATGCCCGCGATTCTCGTCGAGATCTCCTTCATCTCCAATGCGGATGAGGAGCGCATGATGAACAGCGAGGAGGGAGTGAAGAAGATCGCACGGGGCATTGCCGACGGCATTGCGGATTATTTCGGATAGCGGATAGGGAAGAGGAGTGATTACTTGCAGGAAGTTCATGGTTACCGGGCGCGCGCCCGCCAGTTCTTCATCGTGCTGCTCCCGATCCTCATTACGCAGCTCTCCCTTATGGCGCCGGGTTTTTTCAATACCGTCATGGCGGGACATATCAGCAAGGAGGATCTCGCCGGCGTCGCCGTCGGCGCGAGCATCTTCTTTCCCGTATTCGGGGCGTTCATCGGGCTGATCTCGGGATTGACGCCCGTGATCGCGCATCATTACGGCGCGCGGAGGATGCGGGAGATTCGGAGCGTCGTTCAGCAGGGTTTCTACTGGGCGACGCTTTTTGCCGTGCTCCTTCTGCTCTTCGGGGCGCTCGCGGTGCCGCAGCTCGTCGCGGCGCTGCACCTCGACCCCGTCGTAGAGCGCATTACGATGGACTACCTCTCCTACATCGCGTGCGGCATGATCCCCATCGCTCCCGCGAGCGTCCTGCGCAACCTCATCGACGCGCACGGAAAGACGCGGCTCACCATGTTCATCACGACCGCGACGGTGCCGATCAACATCGCGCTCAACTACATCTTTATGTACGGTGCATGCGGCATGCCCGCGTTCGGCGGGGCGGGCGCGGGCCTCGGCGCGGCGCTGAGCTACTGCGTCTTTTTCCTGCTGAATATCATCGTTGTCGTTTGGATGAAGCAGTTTGCCCGCTATCGCGTCTTTGCGCGTCCGCCGCGGCCCCTGCTCGGTCACTGGTGGGCCCAGCTGAAGATCTGCATCCCCATCGGTATGACGATCTTCTGCGAGCAGAGCATCTTCGGCGCGGTCGGTCTCCTCATGTCGGTCTATGGAACGACGGTGCTCGCGGCCCATCAGGCCGCGATGAACTTCACGACGATTGTCTACATGATGCCCCTCTCTGTCTCCATGGCGATCACGATCCTCGTCGGATTCGAGGTCGGCGCGGGGCGTGAAAACGGTGCGCGCGCCTATATCAGGCTCAGCCGCGTGCTGACGCTTCTCTTTGTCGGCATCATTGCGCTCGCGCTTGCCACGATGCGCGACCATGTCGCCGCTCTCTATACGACGAACCCCGAGGTGCAGGACCTTCTGCGCGTCTTCCTGCTCTACGCGCTCGTCATGCAGTTCTGCGACTGCGTCAACGCGCCGCTCCAGGGGGCGCTGCGCGGTTACAAGGACGTCACGGTCACGTTCTGGCTTGCCGTCCTCTCCTTCTGGGGGATCGGCCTGCCGGGCGGATATGTGCTCGCCCATATGACGGACCTCGGTCCCTACGGATACTGGGCCGGGCTCAACGGCGGCATCATCGTCGGCGCCGTCTGTCTCATGGTGCGTCTGCGCATCATCGAGAACCGCATGCGGCGGCGTTTGATCCCGCGTGCAGACGGCGGCGATGTATAGCAAACGCCGTGCGCCCATGAAAAAAATCAATATTGAAATTCCCGCAAAACGTGGTATGATGAATCCCATAGGATTATATATCTGACGATGGGAGTGGTTTGCGGGATTTTTTCATCTAACCATGTGATTTTTTTCACTATTATGTCAAAGAGAGGGGAA
>CAUQAR010000130.1:0-4903 GCA_963515775.1 uncultured Selenomonas sp.
CTATATGGAGGCCATACATCGGCTGGACGCCGGCGGACACGTCATGAACGACGCCGCGATCCAGGCAATCCTCGCGGACATCCGCGCCGAGTTCCCCGACCTCGTGCAGCTCGGCGGCATCTTCATCGGTCTCATCGCCAAATGTTATCTGGGAGACCCTTACGAAGTCCATACCCTTTCCTTTACGCAAAGCATCGTGCATCATTATCAGCGCGGGGAGGCCCTGCCCGACGGCATGGAGCGCGCCCGCGCCATCGCCGCGCGCGGCGGCTACGAATTCATCGAAGTATACACCGACTGCTGCCGCGCCGTCAGCGCCGACGGCTCCGTCGCTGTCATTCGCTGAGTGTGGCTGCGTATTTTCGGAGGCAATACACAGTATGAACAGTGAAATGTATCTCACGTCTGATTCGGCCCTGCGCGATGTGGCGGTGCAGGAGGAGACCGCGTGGGTGAACCCCTATCTGCTGCCCTATGAGGTGACGAAGGGGGTCTCGGAGCTCGTCGTCTCGGATACGGACATCGAGGATGCCGCGGCGCGCCTCGCGCGGTTTGCTCCCTTTTTTTGTCGTGCCTTCCCGGAGACGCGGGAGACGCAGGGCATCCTCGAATCCCCGCTGCGCCCGATCCCCGCGATGAAGAAGGCCCTTGAAGAGCACTGCGATGCCGTGCTCCCGGGGCGCCTTTACCTCAAGATGGATAGCCACCTCGCGGTCGCCGGCTCCATCAAGGCGCGCGGCGGCATCTACGAGGTGCTGAAATACGCCGAGACGCTCGCCCTCGACGCGGGGCGCATCACCGTCCACGACGACTACGCGAAGTTTGCCGATATGAAAGACTTCTTCTCTCAGTATCTGATACAAGTCGGCTCCACAGGCAACCTCGCGCTCTCCATCGGCGTTGCCGGCGCCGCGCTCGGGTTCCGCGTGCGCGTGCATATGTCGGCGGATGTGAAACAGTGGAAGAAGGACCTCCTGCGCGCAAAGGGCGTCGAGGTCATCGAGTACGACGACGACTTTGCCCGGGCCGTGTGCGAAGGGCGCCGCGCCTCTGCGGCCGATCCCATGAGCTACTTCGTCGACGACGAGCGTTCGCGCGATCTCTTCCTCGGCTATACGGTCGCGGGCGGCCGGCTCAAAGCGCAGCTCGACGAGATGAACATCCCCGTGGATGCCGACCACCCGCTCTTCGTCTATATCCCCGCGGGCATCGGCGGCTCGCCCGGCGGCGTCTCCTACGGCCTGCGCCGCATCTACGGCGATCACGTCCACTGTTTTTTCATCGAACCTGTGCCGTGTCCCTCGGTGCTCCTCGGCATCGCAACGCAGCGCTTTGAGGGCGTCAACGTCCACGACTTCGGCCTCTCGGGGCGCACCGCGGCCGACGGTCTGGCCGTGCCGTGTCCCTCGGGCTTCGTCACGCGCCTCATGACGAACCACGTTGCGGGCATCTTCACCGTGGCCGATGAGAAGCTCTCCGACTACCTCCGCCTCCTCGACGCATCCGAGCACATCCGCATCGAGCCGTCGAGCTGCGCCGCATTCGCGGGCGCTGCGGGACTCATAGGATTCCGGGACACGGCGTCGTATCTCCTCGCGCACAAACTCACATATGCGCGCCTCACGCAGGCCACCCATATCGCATGGGCGACGGGCGGCGGGTTCGTTCCGGCAGAGATGTGGGCGGAATATCTAACCCCGCATCCGTGAGCGCGGCCGTCGCAGCGGCAATGCCATCCATTTTTAGAAAAAGCATACATGATCCTATAGAAAGGTGCTGAAGTCTCTTGTCTATCCGTACGAAACTCCAATCCATCCTCATTCTGCTCTTCCTCTTCATCGTCGCCCTTGTCGGGCTGAACTTCCACACCTTCGACCAGCTCAAGGACGATTCGCCCGCCGTCAACGCATCCGGATCCCTGCGCATGCGCGCGTATCAGCTCTCTTGGCTCTCCGCGCGTCTCGTCTCCGCGGACGCATCGCAGGAGGGCGACATCCGCACAAAAATTGCGGACTTCACCGCTCAGTATGACCGCATCCTCGCGGGACTCGACAAAGGCGACGCCGAGATGAAGCTCGCGGCCACCGACGATCCCGCTGCGCGCGCACAGCTCGAGGCCGTGAAACCGCGCTGGGCGGCTTACCGCGATCAAGTGGATGCCGTCGTAAAGGCCGACACCCCGGAGGCGCGCAGCGCGGCCGACGCGGCGGTCGCCGCATCCGTCGCGGACTACGTCGCAGAGGTCAACAAGCTCGTGGGCGCCTACGACGCCGCGAGTCAAGCGAAGATCGAGCGCTCAAAGCATGTGCAGGAGGGCGTGATCGTCCTTGCCCTTTTCATCGTGGGCGGCGCCTTCTTCCTCATCTTCACGCAGATTCTACGCCCGCTGGCGGCGCTGACCCGCTCCTTCGCGGGCATTGCCCAGGGCGCGGGCGATCTCACGCAGCGCATCGAGGCCGCGCGCGATGATGAGATCGGGCAGGTCGTTCGGTATTTCAACACCTTTGTTGCGCGCCTGCAAAACATCATGCGCGGCGCGCAGGACGCGGCCCGTGAGGTGTCGGGCCTTTCGTCCAGCCTCTCGCAGGCGAGCAGCGAGAGCAGCCGCGCCGTCGAGCACGTCGCGCACATCATCACCGACGTCGCGGGCGACGCCAGCGCGCAGAATGCCGACATGCAGGCGCTCGCGGACAAGGTCGCGGGCATCGCGGGCAACATGACGCAGATGCAGGGCTACGCGCAGCGCTCCGCCGATCTCTCGGCTGGGTCGAAGGAGCATGCGGCGGCGGGGCGTACGAACGTACACAACGTCTCGGCGCAGACGGACCGGCTGCGCGGCATCGTCGGCGCGATGAATGAAAACGTGCAGACGCTCACACAGTACGCCGAGGACATCAACCAGATCGTCGACATCATCAAGGAGCTCTCGGGGCAGACCAACCTCCTCGCCCTCAACGCCGCCATCGAGGCTGCGCGCGCGGGCGAGACGGGGCGCGGCTTTGCAGTCGTCGCGGAGGAGGTCCGAAAGCTCGCCGAGAACTCCGGCAGTGCCGCCGACGAAGTCACGGCGAAGGTCACCGAGATCCGCAGTCAGGTCGAGCAGACGCGCACGGCGAACGATACGCTCGTCTGCGCGCTGGATGAGATCATCGGTGTCGTCGAGGGACTCACGGGGATGCTCGACACCATCCTCGAGAGCTCCAGCGCGAGCGCGTCAGCCGTCTCCGAGATCAGCGCGCTCAGCAGCGCCACCTCGTCCGATACGAAGGAGATGGAGGAGCGGACGCAGGGCGTCGCAAAGAGCGCCACGCACATCGCGTCCCTCTCCGAAGACTCGGCCGCGGCTATCGAGGAGCAGACCGCCTCGATCGAAGAATTCACCGCGACCGCCGAGCACCTCGCGACACTCGCCGCATCCTTGCAGGATCTCGTCGGCAAATTCAAGGTGTAGCACACGGTATCAAAACACATGAAAAAGAGCGCGGGCAAAAGTGTCCGCGCTTTCTCTCTCTCCCTCTCTCATAATGCGAGAGGGAGAGAGAGGAAGAGAGAGGGAGCGGGCGCCGCTGAGACCTATATCAACCGAAGTATTTTCCGCCGCGCTGACGCCGGTCGCCGGGATCGTGCGTCACGGCCGCGTGCATTCGCGGGCGAATCGTGCTATACTGAGGCTGCGGACCGGTATCGCAAGGGAGGATGCACCATGAGCTCTTGGCTTTTCTACGCGCTGCTCTCGGCGCTGTGCGCGGCGTTCGTCTCCATCTTTGGCAAGGTCGGCGTCGCGGGGCTTGATTCGAGTGCGGCGACGGCCATGCGCTCCGTCATCATGTCGGTCTTTCTCGTGGGCGTCGTCCTCGTCGAGGGGCATGCGGCCGATCTGCCGACCGTTTTCGCGGACAAGAAGGCGCTGCTCTTCGTCGCGCTCAGCGGCATCGCGGGCGCGCTCTCGTGGCTCTTTTACTTCATGGCGCTCAAGGACGGCAACGTGACGCAGGTCGCGCCGATCGACAAGCTCAGCGTCGTCTTTGCCGTCGTGCTCGCCCTCGTCATTTTCGGCGAACACGTCAGCGTCACGCACGGCATCGCCATCGCCATGATCGCCGTGGGCGGACTGATGCTTGCGATTTTTCCGTGAACGATATTTTACCGCATACGGGGTTGCTGCACAAAAAGTGCAACGGCAAGACATATACCCCTCAGCCATCGTATAAAATGTTTGTGCGTCGATCCCTTTTTTACGCCTCAAAACAGCATGCGGCGAAGAATTTAGGGATTGTTTTTCCTTTGTTTACGAATCGTTTACACCTCTCCCCTATACTGTGCATATCGAAAGGGCCGCAGCGGATACGCGGCCGCAGAAAGTCAATATGCACATATATAGGAGGAATCCATCATGGCACAGGAAAACATCAAGAACGCGGTCACGGGCATCTTCACGAAGTCGCGCATGAAAAAGGCCGGCGTCCTCATCGTCATCGCGGCCGTCGCCGCGGGCGGGTTCTCGTACTACCGGCACGAACAGAAGATCGCGCAGCACACGGCGGCCGCCGCCGCGCGGACCGCGATGATCGAGGCGCAGGCGCAGCGGGAGAACGTGGCGCTCCTATCGGAAGACGAGGTGCAAAGGGTCGCGGCCGAGGCGATCGGCAAGGACGCAGCGTCGATCACATTCCGCCGCATCGCGCTGACGGACGCCGCTGACCGTGATCAACACGAAAAGGACGGACGCAAGAAGGAGCATAGAGAAGGAAAGCACGGGAAACACAAGGATCGTGGCGAAGTTACGACGGAGGATTACTTCCACCTCGCGGACTCGCAGCGGATGCAACATGCGCCGGCCGCACCGCAGAACGCGCCCGCACCGGCGGCCGCTCCCGGAGCCTCCGCCGACGCCGCACAGGCC
>CAUQAR010000131.1:0-4869 GCA_963515775.1 uncultured Selenomonas sp.
GTTCCGATTTTGATGCCGGTCCAACAGTCAAAATCCACGGCATCACCTCCTAGCGAAAATGGGAATCGCTGATAAAATAGACTCTCAGATTGGTACAGATTTTTTGTCCTGTCAAGGAGACAAACCGGACGCATAGCCAAAGCTATGTGGAGGATTTGTTGACACAGACAGGGCAAAAAAGATGCGCTAAGATGGCGCGGCTGAATTTATATTGCCCGCAGAGCGGCGCAGTCAGTGTGCAAGATGGCGCATTCGGCGCGGTGTCTCCTCGCTCGCGGAGGTGGTCGGTGCGGGCGCAGTCGTAGGGGGTGCTGCTGCCGTTGCAGATGCTGCTCTGTCCGCAGGTGCGGCGGAGGGAGTGTCGGCTCTCGGACTTTCCTGCAGCACCACGCCGGCACGCCCGCGCTGATCGCCCGTGCGTACGAGCTCGGCATAGCGCATGAGGACGTAGCCGCGTTCCAGTTTTTCGGCGGCAGGTGTGAGGTCGGGTGTTGTCTCCGTGAGGATGATGTGCGTTGTGCCGTCCGCCGCGCTCGTAATGCGTGCAATCTCCTGCTGTGTACGAATCACAATCGGATGCTCCGCATCGCCGAGATCCTCGTACGCGTCCTTCACCCTGCCGTCCATGCCCTCGATGAGATCCAGAGCGGCGATGCCTGCATCGACCTGCGCCGTGTAAACCCGTGCGCCGTCCTCCTCGCGCTGTTCCGTGTAGTAGGGCGCATCGCTGAGGCGTTCGTGCATGGCATAGGGGAGATTCACGAAATCGCGAATTGCATGCCAGTCCCATGTGCTGAAACCGTCGTTCCCGAGGAGACCGACGAGAAGGAACGTGACCGCCCCGTAGATACACGCGCCGATCATGACAAGCCTGATGCCGTGGAGCGTCTTTGCCCGCTTCGCTCGCGTCATTGCCCGCAGGCGTTCGGCGGGCGGCGGTGCTTCGGGGGCAATATCGGCGGCGGCGATTTTCCGTCCCATCGAGGCGTTTTTCTCTCCGTTCCAGTTCTCAATAAAGAACGTGAACTTCCCATCCGCTGTTTCGTACTGCTCGTACGTCGCCTCATCACCGACTGCCGCATCCGTATCGCCCCAGACAGCGGTGACCACCTCCGTTCCCCTGTCGCGGAGGCGGTAGCCCCTCGGAATCTTTTCCCCCACAGGAGCGGAAAGACTGCACGAAAGCCCGTTGTCTGCAATGCTCAGCCATGTGCGGTCGTTGCTTTCACGTGTAACAAGACCGTACTCCGTCCATACATCGTCCGATGTTTTCTCCTTGTAGCGGATCTTCTCGGCGATGATGTAGGACTTCCCCTCGATCGTTACTCCCATCCAACAGCGGAACTCCATGCACGCACCTCCTTTTATGGGGTCAGTATATACGTGTTGTTTTACAAAAAGATAAGGGCGCACAAAAATGTGCGTCCGACATCATTTACAACAGAAAAAACTCCACGATCAGCACCATGACGGATGCGCCCGCCGCGCAGCGAAAGAGGCTTGCACCGTTCCACGCGAGGAAGAGGGCAAAGACGAACGCCGCCGCGCCCGCGATTGGGGTGCGCGTTGCCTCTACAATGGCGGGGAAGGTCATGACGGCGAGCGTCACATACGGGACGTAGAAGAGGAAGGAGCGCACGAATACGTTCTTGATTGGGCGGCGCAGGAGGAGCGCGGGCGTGAGGCGGATTGCGATCGTCACGGCGCTCATGACGGCGATGTAGCTCCAGATGTCAGTCATGCGCGTCCTCCTGTTCCTCGTTCACGGGGAAAAGCCGTGCGCCGATCCCTGCAACCAACAGTGTGAGGAGGATCGTGCGCGTGCCGCCCGAGAGCTCGCTTGTGACGGGTGCATAGGTTGCCGCGAGCGAGAGAACGCAGCTCGCCAACACCATGCCGCCGATGGGACGGCTCTTCTTCGCGGCGGGGAGGACGACCCAGACGAACATCCCGTAGAGTGCGACCGAGAGCGCGGAGACAGCGGCTGCAGGCAGAATCCCGCCTGCAAGGATGCCCGCCGATGTGCCCGCCGACCACGCAGGGACGGAGATTGCCATTGCGCCGTAGTTGTAGTACGGGTTCAGCGCACCGCCGCGCGCGACCGTGATGCCGAAGATCTCATCCGTCACGCCGAAGCTGACGGCAAGGCGATGACCGAGCGGCGTATTGGGTGAGAAGCGCTGCGTCAGTGCCGCCGCCATGAGGAAGTAGCGCGCATTTGCGACGAGCGTCAGCACGGCGATCTCGACATAGGGCGCCTGTGCCACAATCACCGTAAAGCCCGCATACTCGCCCGCAGAGGCGATGTTCACCGCGCTCGTCACGAAGCCCTGCCACGGCGTCAGCCCCGCCGTCTTTGCGAGAATCCCGAGCGTGAACGCTACCACGAAATAGCCGAGCGCAATCGGCACGCCGTCGTGCACACCCTCCATAAATACCGTGCGCCGACCTGCGCCGAGTTTTTCCTCCATCATCGTCACCTCACAGATTGATTTCCCTATTGTAGGATAAATCTGTCATTTTGTAAATCGGATGTGTGAGGTATACTTTAGGAAGCACTGATAAATTCAGCCACGCCATCTTTGGACATCTTTTTCGCCCGAACTTCGTCAACAAATCCTCCACATAGCCTTTGCTATGCGTCCGGTTTGTCTTCTTGTTCGGACAAAAAATCTGTGCAAATCTGGCGGACTTCATTTTATCAGCGATTCCTTTAGACGGCTTGTCAGTGATGACCAAAACTGCTACAATGGAAACAGAAATGAAAGGATGGTGATGATATGTCAAACGCAGCCATTTCCTACGGCATCATGGAATCTGCATGGCATACCGCGCCGCGCCCGCATCAGCCCGTCGCCATTGGTGGGCTGAGCAGGGCGGAGATCTCTGCCGAACTTGCAAAGGGGATGGACTCACTGCATAGCGGCGGAATGACGCCGGATGAGGTGGATGCGGCGCTCGCCCGGGATTTCGACAGATGAGCCGTTATCTCGTTCAGTATTCCCCTGCAGCATATGAGGACTTACGCGCGATTTATCACTACATTGCCGCAGAACTGATGGTGCCGGAGACGGCAGAAAATCAAACAGCGCGCATTCGCTCCGCAGTGCGTGCACTCGATACACTGCCGTACAGATACGCGGCGGTTGACTGGGAGCCCGTGGAACTCGGCAGGGATGCACAAAGTCTCCGTCGACCATTATGTTATCTTCTACTGTGTGGATGAAAAGACGCAGACGGTCACGATTGTCCGTATCTTTTATGGAGGTCGGGATATCGAAGAAATTATAAAGGAAACGCTGATAAAATGAAGTCCGTCAGATTGGTGTAGATTTTTCGTCCTGTCAAGGAGACAAACCGGACGCATAGCAAAGGCTATGTGGAGGATTTGTCGACGCGGAGAGGGCGGAAAAGATGCGCCAAGATGGCGGTGCTGAATTTATCAGTGCTTCCTAAAATAACAAAGGTCATGCAGGATGTTCTCCCGCATGACCTTTTTGCTTGCAGTTCGTCTCAGCCCATCTCGTAGCCCGCGTCGTCGAGGACGGCGGCGAGCTCAGAGTCCGCGATGTCGCGGCTCGCGCTGAACTTCGCCGTGCCCGCATCGAGATCGACGACGACATCGGAGACGCCCTCCAGCCCATCGAGTGCCTTCGTGACGTGCTTGACGCAGTGGGGGCAGGTCATGCCCTTGACGTTGATGGTCTTTTCCATAGTGATATCTTCCTTTCTGTCACTGGCGGCTCGTGCCGCATCTATTGGCTCCATCGCAGAGGCGATGGGTGTTACCTCGGGTTCGATCGCCGTGCGCTCTGCCACCGCCACGGGTTCGTGCGCGATGGCAAAGAAGCGCAGGCGCAGCGCGTTCAGTACGACGCAGACGCTCGACAGGCTCATCGCCGCCGCGCCGATCATCGGCGAGAGTTTCACGCCGAAGGCGGGGTAGAGGACGCCCGCCGCGAGCGGAATGCCGATGACGTTGTAGAAGAACGCCCAGAAGAGGTTCTGCTTGATGTTCCGCATGACGCTGCGCGAAAGGCGAATCGCGCTCACAGCGTCGAGGAGGTCGCTGCGGACGAGGACGGCGTCCGCGCTCTCGATGGCGACGTCCGTGCCCGCGCCGATGGCGATGCCGAGATCCGCCTGCACGAGCGCGGGCGCGTCGTTCACGCCGTCGCCGATCATCGCGACCGTGTGCCCCTCGGCTTGCAGACGCTCCACATGGGCGCGCTTGTCGGCGGGCAGGACGCCCGCGATGACGCGGTCGATGCCGAGCCGCGCGGCGATGACCTGTGCAGTGCGTTCGTCGTCGCCCGTGAGCATAAGGGGGGTCAGCCCCATCGATTTCATCTGTGCAACTGCCGCTGCGCTCGTCGGCTTCTCCGCATCGCGCACGCCGAGCAGTCCCACAATGCGCCCCGCGCGTACGAGGGCGAGCGCCGTCTCGCCGCGCCGTGCCATCTCATCGAGGGCCGCCGTGATTTCATCTGTCAGCGGCACATCCAGCTCTGCGAGCAGCGCGGCGTTGCCCGCCGCGCACGTATCGTCGCCGATGCGCGCGCGCACGCCCCGCCCGAATACCGCCTGAAAATCCGTTGCAGTGGGGACAGTCAGCCCCTTTTCCGCAGCATAACCCGTAATCGCTGCTGCAATCGGGTGCTCGCTGCCCGCCTCCAGCGCGGCGGCGAGTGCAATGAGTTCGTCGGCAGTGATGCCGACGGGACGGATGCTGACGAGCTGCGGGCGACCCTCGGTGAGCGTGCCCGTCTTGTCCATGAGGACGGTATCAATATTGCCTGCCATCTCAAGCGCCTCGCCCGACTTGATGAGGATGCCGTGCGCCGCGCCGCGCCCCGTGCCGACCATGAT
>CAUQAR010000132.1:0-4863 GCA_963515775.1 uncultured Selenomonas sp.
CCTCAAGATGGGGCGCACCCATCTACAGGACGCCGTCCCCATCACGCTCGGACAGGAGATGGGCTCCTACGCCTCCGCTGTGCGCCGCTGCATCCGCCGCGGCCGCTATGTGCTGCGCAACATCCACACGATCAATATGGGCGGCACGGCCGTCGGCACAGGGCTCAACGCGGAGCCTGCCTACATCAAGGCGGTCGCCAAACGCCTCTCAGAGATCACGGGAGAGACCTACCGCACGTCGCAGAACATCATCGACGCGACGAACAACACGGACGCATTCGCCGACGTTTCCTCCGCGCTCAAGAATGCCGCGCTCGTCCTCATCAAGCTCGCGAACGACTTCCGCCTCATGGCGTCGGGACCGCGCTGCGGGCTGAACGAGCTGCATCTGCCGATGCGTCAGCCGGGCTCTTCCATCATGCCGGGAAAGGTCAACCCCGTCATTGCGGAGGTGCTCGATCAGGCCTGCTATCAAGTCATCGCAGGCGATCTCGCCGTCACCCTCGCCGTGGAGAACGGGCAGTTCGAGCTGAACGTCATGGAGCCCGTGATGGCGTTCAACATGTTCAACTCGCTGAACTACCTCACGCGCGCCGTCGACACCTTTGTCGATAAACTCCTCATCGGCCTCGAGCCGAACGTCGAACAGTGCCAGAAATGGCTCGACAACAGCGTGGGCATCGTCACCGCCCTCCTGCCGCACATCGGCTACGAGCAGTCCGCCGAGCTCGCGCGCGAAGCATATACCACGGGCAAACCGATCCGCGAGATCATCCTCGCCCGCGGCATCCTCTCGCAGAAAGAGCTCTCGCACATCCTCTCCCCGCGCCAGATGACGCGCCCGGGTATCGCCGAATAAAAGCCGCCTTCGGGGCGTCGCCGGTTCGTCGGCGGCGCCCCGTTTGCATGCGCGCACAGCCTTTTACCCGGCGCACAAAGGAATACGATCTTCCATGTC
Organism: uncultured Selenomonas sp.; assembly: GCA_963515775.1. Taxonomy (GTDB): domain Bacteria; phylum Bacillota; class Negativicutes; order Selenomonadales; family Selenomonadaceae; genus Centipeda. Next base: position 959 of record CAUQAR010000132.1, read on the forward strand.
GAACTTCATTCATTAGGGAAACAATTTTCTGTATTTTTGCATGAAGGAGGTTCTCTCATTGGCTATCACAGGAGGAATCATCGTCGTTCTCGCCTTCGCGGCCATCATCAAAAAGTACGAGACGCGCATGGTACTGCTCGCGGCCGGCTTTTTGATGTGCTTCATCGGAGGTGTCGGCAGCAATGCGGTCGCGGCGTTCAGCAAGACGATGGTTCACACCTCGCTCGTCCCCGTCATCTGTACGGTCATGGGCTTCTCGTACGTCATGAAGCTCACGACCTGCGACCGCCATCTCGTCGAATCCATCTCTGGGCTCATCACGCGCAGCAGGTTCATACTCATCCCGCTTGCAACGCTGCTCACCTGGTGGATCAACATCGCGATCCCGAGCGCTGCAGGCTGTTCGGCGGCCGTCGGCAGCATCCTCATCCCGACGCTCATGGCGGCCGGCGTCCATCCCGCAATGGCGGCTGCGGCAGTGCTCGCAGGAACATGGGGCAGCGCCATCAGCCCGGGGCAGGCACACAACATCTTCGTCGCCGACCTCGCCGAGACCGACCTCATGACCGTCATCATGGCGCAGGTCCCCGCGGCCGTCATCTCCTCCATCGTCGCTGTGATCACGCTCACCGTCATCGCCGTACTGCGTAAAGAGGGGCCGGACGACGCGCGCCGCAGCGCATATCTTGCGGCCCTTGAAAAAGAAGAGGGCGGCACGAATTTTAAAGTCAATCCCGTCTATGCGATCGTCCCCCTCGTCCCGCTCATCCTGCTCGTGCTCGGCAGCAAACAGCTCGCCGTACTCCCGCTCGTCGACGTGCCGACCGCGATGATCGTCGGCACCGTGCTCGCCCTCATCGTGACGCGACAAAATCCGCAGGAGATCACGAAGAAATTCTTCGGCGGCATGGGTGACGCCTACGGCGATGTGATCGGCCTCATCGTCGCCGCGGCCGTCTTTACGGCAGGCATGTCTGCCATGGGCCTCACGGATGCTCTCATCGATGCGATGAAGGGCTCGGAGTCCGTCGCGCGGCTCGCAGGCGCGTTCGGCCCCTTCCTCATCGCCGTCATCTCCGGCTCGGGCGACGCGGCGGCGCTCGCCTTCAACGGCGCGATCACGCCGCAGGCCGACACGTTCGGCATGCGCATCATCGACCTCGGCTCGCTCGCGCAGATGGCGGGCTCCATCGGCCGCTCCATGTCGCCGGTCGCGGGCGCGGCGCTCGTCTGCGCGGGCCTCGCGAAGGTCAGTCCCATGGAGCTCACGAAACGCAATGCACTCCCCATGCTGCTCGCGACCATAACGTTCATGATCGTCCTCTTCCTCTGACAGAAAGCGTGATCCCATGATCAACAAGAAAAGAGTCCTCAACGAATTCTTTGAACTCGTCTCCATCCGCTGTTCGACCCTCGACGAGCGGGAGATGGGTGATCTCCTCACCGCACGGCTCCGGCAGCTCGGCGCCGCCGAGATGCACGAGGACGATGCCGGGAAAATCCTCGGCGGCAACTGCGGCAATATCGTCGCCAATTTTAAGGGTACGGTACCGAATGCCCCGACTGTCATGCTGACGGCGCATATGGACTGCGTCGAGCCGTGCGCGGGGATTCGCCCGCATCTCGAGGGCGGTGTCATCCGCTCGGACGGCACGACCATCCTCGGTGCTGACGATAAGGCGGGCGTCGTCGCCATCCTTGAGACACTGCGCCAGCTCAAGGAACAAAACATCCCGCACGGCAATCTCCAGATTGTCTTCACCGTCGCCGAGGAAGGCGGCGTCAACGGCTCGCAGAACATCGACCGCGCACTGCTCCGCGCCGATTTCGGCTATACGCTCGACACACACGGGCATCCGGGTATGGCCGCGTTCAAGGCGCCCGGCAAGAACCAGATCGAGGTCGTCGTGCGCGGCAAAGCGTCGCACGCGGGCGTCGAACCGGAAGCGGGGCGCAATGCCATCCGCGCCGCCGGAAAGATCCTCGCCGCCATGCCGCAGGGCCGCATCGACGCGGAGACGACCTGCAACGTCGGCCGCATCGCGGGCGGCACAGCGACGAACGTCGTCGCGGAACTGTGCACGATCAACTTCGAGGCGCGCAGCCGTGACAAGGCAAAACTTGACGCGCTCACCGCGCGCATGGTGGACATCGCCGAGCGCACGGCAAAGGCGGCGGACTGCACGGCGACCGTCACCGTCAAGAAGGACTACGACCCCTACGAACTGCCGAAGGACGCGCCTTCGATCAAATATCTGCGCCGCGCTGCGGACGCGCTCGGCTTCCCCGTCGTCCTCGAAGAGGAGGGCGGCGGTTCCGACGCGAACTTCTTCAACGCGTACGGCGTCCCGACCACCGTCCTCGGCGTCGGCATGACCGACTGCCACACAAAGGAAGAATCTCTCCTCGAAGAGGATCTCTACAACGCCGCCGAGCTCGCCCTCGAGATCGTGCGGCAAGTGGGAGCGACCGGCTAATTTTGATGTTCCCATAGTAAAAACGCGGCTGCGCATCACTGCATGGCCGCGTTTTGTATTGCGATAGACGCGCGAGAATGGTACAATACGGATAGGGAGGTGCATCGCGTGGCAAAGGCGCTCAAGGATTGGTCAGAGCTCGATCTCAGTGACAACTTTATCTTTCAAAAGGTGATGCGCAATGCCGCGCTCTGTAAAGAACTCCTTGAAGGGATTCTCGGCATTCACATTCGTCGGCTCACGTTCCCCGAGACCGAAAAGCAAATCGAGGTCTACTACCGGAGCAAGGGCATCCGCCTCGACGTCTATGTCGAAGACGAGCGCGGCGTCATCTATAATATCGAGATGCAGACGACCGGCGCCGCCGAGACGGACGAACTGCTCCGCCGAATGCGCTATTATCAGGCGTCGATCGACATGGCAATCCTAGATAAGGGAGAGCCCTACAAGGATCTTCCAAGAACCTATATCATCTTTATCTGCACGTTCGATATGTTCGGCTGCGGGCGGAGCAAGTACACCTTTCGCCACACCGCCGAAGAAGATCCCACACTCATCGCGGACGACGGAACGACACGCATCTTCCTGTCCGCCAAAGGCGCCAGCGGCGACGTATCGCAGGACATCGCACGCCTCCTGCGCTATATCGACGGCGCACCCGCCGAGGGCGCATTTGTCGAGGCGGTCGCCGCCGAAGTCAAAAAGATCAAAGAAAAAGAAGAAATGAGGGGAGAATATATGGTCTACTCCGCTGAAATTCAAAGAACGAAAAGTGAAAGCTATTTGGAAGGAAAACTTGAAGGACGCGATGAAGAGCGGGTTTCTTCCCTGCGTAATTTGATGGAGAATCTCAACCTATCGCTTGACAAAGCGATGGATCTACTGAGACTCCCCCTCTCCGAGCGCGCAAAATACGCCGCTCTCCTACAGGCAACATCATGACAAAAGAGAATCGATCCGCAGACATCTCCGCATCGCAGGCAGGCGTCCCCGCCCCCATCCCGCACGACAGGGCAGCGCTCGGCAACGTGCGCCGTATGGAGGGCCCCGCGCTCAGCGTCCGGCAGGACGCCGTCACACCCGAGTATTTCATCACGCACTTCTACGAGTATCTGCCGCGCTACATCGCGGGCGGTGCACCGACCGAGGACACACGCGACACCTACGAACTTGCGATTCGGCTCTTCCTCCATTGGTGCGCGGAACAGGGGCTGCACCCCTTAAACGACGTGCGCGACTATCAGATTCGCGTCTACATGGAGGAGATGCGCCGGCGCAATTACAGCGCCGCGACCCTCATGATCAAGGGCGCCGCCATCCGCGCCTTTTATAAAGTCGCCCAACGTCTCTCCTTCATCACAGAGAACCCCTGCGCCGATCTCCAGCTGCGCAACCCGCAGCACCTCGATGAGGACTATAAATACCTCA
>CAUQAR010000133.1:0-4850 GCA_963515775.1 uncultured Selenomonas sp.
TCGTAATATCTGGCATCTCTCGCACGAGGGATCCGACCTCGAAGATCCTGCCAACGAGCCGCAGAACGGCATGTTCCTCATCTCCTGCGCCCCGGAGGATGCGCCGGACGCCCCCGAATATGTCAGCGTTTCGTTTGAAAAAGGTATCCCCGTCGCCGTGAACGGGGAAAAGCTCGGCGCGGTGGAGCTCCTGACGAAACTGAACGAAATCGGCGCGCGTAACGGCGTCGGCATTGTGGACATCTGCGAGAACCGTCTCGTCGGCATGAAATCACGTGGCGTCTACGAGAATCCGGGCGGATCGATTCTTTACTACGCGCATCGGGAACTCGAATATCTCTGTCTTGACCGTGCGACGTTCCACTACAAGGAGAGCGTCGCCATCCGCTACGGCGAACTCGTCTATGACGGCATGTGGTTCTGCCAGCTGCGCGAAGCGCTCGCCGCATTCGTCGACAGCACGCAGGAGACCGTGACGGGCGAAGTGCGGCTCAAGCTCTACAAGGGCAACATCATCTCGGCGGGTGCAACGTCGCCGTACTCGCTCTACAGCAAGGAGTTCGTCACGTTCGAGCATGACGACGTGTACAATCAGGCGGACGCGACGGGCTTCATCAACCTCTTCGGTCTGCCGCTCAAGGTACGCGCGCTCATGCAGGAGGCGCAGGGTAAATGAGTGAAAAGCTCTGGGGCGGGCGCTTTGCCAAGACGACGGACGAGATGATCAACGAATTTCAAGCCTCCATCGCCTTTGACCGCCGCATGTACCGCGAGGACATCGCGGGCTCCCTCGCTCATGCCGCCATGCTCGCACACGTCGGCCTCATCTCGGAGGAGGACCGCGCGGCGATCGAAAAGGGGCTGCGCGAGATTCTAGCGCAGATCGACGTGGGCACATTCGCGTTCAGTACCGCGCTCGAGGATATTCACATGAATATCGAAAAGCGTCTCACGGACGCGATCGGAGACGCTGGCAGCCGCCTGCACACGGCGCGCAGCCGCAACGATCAGGTTGCGCTCGATACGCATATGTTTGTGCGCCGCTCCGTCGTCGAGATACTGGAGCATATCAGGGAGCTGCAGGAGGCGCTCACGGAGTCAGCGGAGCGTCACCGCATCGTCATTATGCCCGGCTATACGCATCTCCAGCGCGCGCAGCCGATTCTGTTTGCCCATCATCTCATGGCGTATTTTTGGATGCTCGCACGTGATTTTGAACGATTCCGGGGCGTCTATGCGCGAACAGACATTATGCCGCTCGGTGCGGGTGCGCTTGCGGGGACGACATTACCGATCGACCGTGCGTTTGTGGCAAAGAAACTGAACTTCGAACGCATCTATCCCAACAGCATGGATGCCGTCAGCGACCGCGACTACATCCTCGAGTTCCTATCGGCGGCGTCCATCCTCATGGTGCATCTCTCGCGGCTCTCGGAGGAGATCATCCTGTGGTGTTCGCGCGAGTTCTCCTTTGTCGAGCTGGACGACGCACACTGTACCGGCTCGTCCATGATGCCGCAGAAGAAAAATCCGGACGTCTCCGAGCTCGTACGAGGCAAAACGGGGCGCGTCGTCGGCCACCTCATGGCGATGCTGACCGCCGTCAAGGGACTGCCGCTCGCCTACAACAAGGATCTGCAGGAGGATAAAGAGGGGCTGTTCGACGCGATCGACACGGTGAAGTTCAGCCTCTCCGTCTATGCCCGGCTTATTCGCGGCATGAAGATACGCGAGGACGTGATGCGCCGTGCGGTGGAAGAGGATTTTTCGAACGCGACCGACCTTGCCGATTATCTCGTGCGCAAGGGACTCCCATTCCGTCAGGCGCACGCCGTTTCCGGCCGGGCGGTCGCTCGCTGCATAGAGCGCGGCATTTGGCTCAGCGATATGGCACTCGAGGACTATCAGGCACTCTCACCACTTTTTGCCGAGGACCTCTATGACACGATTCGTCCCGAGGCATGTGTCGCAGGGCGCAACTCCTACGGCGGCACGTCTTATGAACAGGTCGATCATCAACTTAAGGCAGCGCGGGAACTAATCACAGCGGAGAAGAATGGATGCGCTATGCTGGCGGAGAAACAAGATCTCCTTTCATTCATAGAGAAATTTTAAGATGAGATGCTAAATATACACGAAATATAATGACATCTTAAGATCAATCTAAACAAATCAACGGATAATGAAATGACACACAGAAAGGAGGATTTACGATGAAAAAATATGCAGTTTTAGCCGCTCTGATGGGGGTATCGATCGCATCGACTGCGATGGCCGCGCCGATCAATCACATTGGCGCACATCATACCGCCGTCGGCGTCGGGACAAAAGAGGCCTTTATCGAACATAGAGCTACGGATGAACTCACGATCGGCGTCGCACGCAATGATCGGGACGAATATGGAAATCCGAAGGACGTCTACCTTCAATACAACGTCGTGGGAGAAAATTTACGTCTCATCGGCGGGTATCGATGGGATATGGGGCAGACAGAAAAAGACAACGCATATGCGGGGGTAGGCCTCAGTACACCGACGGTACTTGGATTCAACGCATACGCATCTTATGTGGCGGGAAAAGATTTCAACGAGTCGCAGGTCGGTCTGAACAAATCGCTGATTGCAAATCTGGATCTCAATGTGAATTATCACAACTTCAAACCGGATCATGGCAGCCGTGAAAACGGCGTCGGTGTAGGTGTTACGATGCACTTTTAACGTAGCCCCCTGTGTTCATTGAGACCGGCAAACAACAACCAACAAACGACCATGACGTTCGCATTTAAGCGACATCATGGTCGTTTGTTGGTTTGAATCCCTTTGCCTCCTATCGTCTCAAGGGGTTATTTTATGGTTCGGATTTGTTATAATGAAAAAAATTTATTTGATGAGGAGTGGGCGAAGATGTAGCTGGTTGTGACGATCGTCGGGCGCGATCAAGTCGGTATCGTGGCGATGGTAAGCGGGATTCTCGCGGAGCAGCGCGTCAACATTGTGAACGTGAACCAAAATATCATGGACGGTTTTTTCAATATGGTGATGATCGCCGAGATGCCGGATGATTCGGATATTCGGTTAAAGGAACTGCAGGCGCTCCTGCGCGAAAAGGGCGCAGCATACGGCCTTGAAATCAAACTGCAGCATCAGGAGATTTTTCAAGTGATGCACAGTGTGTGAGCGGGGAGCGACAGAGTGATTACTTTTGAGGATATTCGGGAAACCAACCGAATGATTACGGAAAATCGTCTCGACGTGCGCACCATTACGATGGGCATCTCGCTGCGGGACTGCGCGCATCCGAACGTCGAAAAGTTTTGCGGGAATGTGTATGAGAAGATTACACATGCGGCGGAGTTCCTTGTGCGTACGGGCGAGGACATCGAGGCCGAGTACGGCGTTCCCATCATTAACAAACGCATCTCTGTCACACCGATAGCGATTGCGGCGGACGCCTGTCAAACGGATTCCTTCGTGCCTGTCGCGGAGGCACTTGACCGCGCAGGCAAGGCGGTCGGCGTCAACTTCATCGGCGGCTTTTCGGCGCTCGTAGAGAAGGGCTTCACACACGGCGACCGGGTGCTCATCGACTCGATTCCGCAGGCGATGGCGACGACGGATATCGTCTGCTCGTCCGTGAATATCGGCTCGACGAAGGCGGGCATCAATATGGACGCGGTACGCGAGATGGGCGATATGATCAAGCGGACGGCGGAGCTGACGCGCGAGCAGGAGGCAATCGGCTGTGCGAAGATCGTTGTGTTTTGCAATGCGCCGGGAGATAATCCGTTCATGGCAGGCGCGTTCCACGGCGTTTCCGAGGGCGACCGCGTCATCAATGTCGGCGTCAGCGGCCCGGGCGTCGTCAAGCACGCGCTCGAGGATCTGAAAGGGGCGGACTTCACAGAGATTGCCGAGACCGTGAAACGCACGGCATTCAAAATCACGCGTGTGGGACAGCTCGTTGCCCGTGAAGCATCGCGTCGTCTCGGCGTACCGTTCGGCATCATCGACCTCTCGCTCGCGCCGACGTCCGAGGTTGGGGACAGCGTTGCGCGCATCCTCGAGGAGATGGGGCTGGAGGCGTGCGGCGCGCCCGGAACGACGGCGGCGCTTGCCCTCCTCAACGATGCGGTCAAGAAGGGCGGGCTGATGGCAAGTTCCCATGTCGGCGGTCTATCGGGTGCCTTCATCCCCGTGAGCGAGGACGAGGGGATGATCGACGCGGTGCAACGCGGCAGCCTCTCCATCGAAAAACTTGAGGCGATGACCTGCGTCTGTTCGGTTGGTCTCGATATGATCGCGATCGAGGGCGATACGCCTGCCGCAACAATCGCGGGCATCATCGCGGATGAGGCGGCCATCGGCATGGTCAACAATAAGACCACGGCGGTACGCGTCATCCCTGTCCCGGGCAAAAAGGTCGGCGAGGGTGTTTCGTTCGGCGGACTGCTCGGCTATTCGCCGATTGTGCCCGTGCGCAGCGCGTTCAGCTCCGCGGCATTCATCGCACGCGGCGGGCGGATTCCGGCGCCGACGCGTTCCCTAACGAATTGATATGACAGACTGATATTTATGAGAGTAACGAAAGCAATCAAGGCGGAGCAGCTCCGCATTCTCCGCGCGACCTATCCGAACGCGCAGCCGGCACTCCACTTCGCCGGACCGTTTGAACTGCTCGTCGCGGTGATTTTATCCGCGCAGTGTACGGATGCCCGTGTCAATATTGTGACGAGTCGACTCTTTCCGCGTGCGAATACGCCCGCGGCAATTGCAAGCCTCGGACAGACACAGCTTGAGGCGGCGATTCATGACTGCGGTTTTTTCCGCATGAAGGCAAAGCATATCCTTGAG
>CAUQAR010000134.1:0-4823 GCA_963515775.1 uncultured Selenomonas sp.
AGAGCAGAAATAATGCTGACAATCAGCGTGAGAGCGGCAATCACAAGGGAAAGCTTCTCGTATCGCGTCATGGGCATCACCTCCCGGGGGAGGCCGAACCTCGTCTGTCACCTGCAATGATGATAGCACGTATTTTCGATGAGGGGAAGGCTTTCCTATTGTTCTGCAAGCACGAGCGGCACCAAGTAGGCTTCGGTGCCCGCGATCTCCTCGGGGGAGAAGCGCGCGCCGACGGCCGACGGTTCACCGAAGAGCATGAAGCAGGAGAGCGTCAGATATCCCTCCTTCGTCCCGGAGTCGACCGTGTGCCGGAAGCGCGGCTGCCGGATGAACTGTTGATACATCGCCTTGCGGCTCGTGCGGCAGACGATCTCGTCGTAGTGATCCACATATTTTTCGAGGGCGGTCCGCATGCGGCCGCCTTCTTTTTGTATGACGCTGACGTTACGCCCCTCGCGCCCCCAGATCTCCTTGCGGATATAGGTCCCGTCGGCACATGCGCCGAAATCGTCCTCGAAATAGGACGGCGCGAGGTACCGCTCGATCAGCGCGCACTCCGCCGGGGTGAAGAACTGCCGGCGTGCGGCGAGCGCATGCACGAGCGCCATAAAGGACTTGTTCTGCAAAATGATCGCCTCGGGCGGATTCATCATCGCGAACTTCCCTTCCTTATATAGATCAAGGAACATCGCGCCGAGCGGTTCATCCTCCGGCGTGCGCTCGTCGATGAGCAGCTCCATCGGGTGCAGGCGATAGAGCGCGCCCGCATAGGCGTCGTCCGGGAGCGCGATGCCGCGCGCATCGATCTCCATATCGTAGAACGAGAGGAAGCGGACATCCGCCGCCGGCGCGGCCTCCCGCATGAGCCGCTGCAAAAAGAGCGTATTCGCAAGATCCTCCGGGTAGTCGTCAAAGCAGGCAAAGACGAACGGCGCGTCCTCCGCCCCGACGCAGCGCTCCCGCACATGCGAGAGAAAGACGCGCAGCTGCGCCGCCGCGCCCGCATTCGGATCGCGCCGACAAAAAAAGTCCGCCGCAATCCCGCTTGCATAGTAACTCTCGACGATAAAACAGGGCGTATCCGCATTGATCTCGACCATGCGGATGCGCCCCGTTTCGTCCAGCACAAAATCAAACCGCGAGAGCCACGTCGGCAGCCCGAACGCGTTCGGCACATGCAGATAGGGGAGCAGCTCCTCGGGCATGTCCATCGCGCGGGCAAAATCATCCGGCGCATTCTGAAACACCGCCGCCGCACGGCAAAAGATGTGAAAGAGCCCCCGCGCCGCCATCCGCAGTTCATCATAGAAAGCCTGCGAAAACACCTGCACCGTATGCGCAGGATAACGATCTGCATAGTCACCGTACTGTATATAGGTGAAAATATCGGGGTCGAGCCGATCGATATAGGTTTCGCCTGTGCGCATCATAGATTCCTCACGAACCGTGTCCGGACGAGCGTACCCCGGCGCGTCCAAAGCCGGATTTCCGCGTCAGCTGCTTTGCATTCTCGCTCTTCTTGCCGTCGTAGTTGGAGCCGCTGCGCCCCCAGTAGCCGTGTCCTGCGCCGCCGCGGTACCCCCCCGCGCCGTGCTTGGTCTCGGGCGGCTGCGGGAGCGCCTCGGGCATCCCGTTCGGACGGTAGGTCATCGCCGCGACATCCATCGACCCGCCGGGATAGGACATCCCGTGGAAGGCGAAATAGTTCGCCGCGATCGGCGCGAGGAGACTCGCCGTGCCGTACTGCCAGATGAGATTGCCCGCCTCGTCCCGTTTAAAATTCACCGCCGTATCATCATCGTAGAGCGCCGTCTCCGTTCCGTCGCCGACGTTCATCAGCGTATAGCGGCGCCCGTAGGCGTCCGTGAGCCGCTGCTCGCCCGCGTTCCATGCGGGATGAACGAGATCACACAGCTCAAATATAATGTCATGACGGTAGTAATACCCCGCGCCGAGCGCGGCGACCGATGCGAATACAGCGGCGAGGATGGCCGCCTTTTTTCCCGGACGTTCCATCGCGGGCCTCCTCAGTGGACCGCGCCGCTGATGACGAGGGCGAGACCGACGAAGATGCCGAAGACGAAGATGCCGGCGGCCGTATTGCCGCGCATGATCTCGGCGGGCAGCGCATAGCTCCGATGCCACACATTGATGATGAAGAACCCGAGGATGAAGAAGACGATGCCGACCGCCGCATAGACGGCGCTCGTCAGAGCGCCGCTCACGAAATCTGGCGGCACCGCATCATAGACGGGCGTCATGATGACCGCCCGCAGAATCTCCCCGATGCCGATGAAAGAGCCTGCCGAGAGCCATGCGACCGCACGGTTGCCGCGCCGAATCTCCTCCGGGAAGTCCCCCGGGATGAAAAAATCAATGACGACGTTCGAGACAATCATCATCAAAATGCCGAACATGGCATAAAACGCGGTCAGCATGAGGACGGACAAATCGATCATAACGAACACTCCTATCTTCTCCCGGATCGCCTACGGGCGCACGACAACAGCACGTCCGCGCACATCCTCTGTACGGACGACCTCAGCATAGCGTGCGAGCGTATAGTCCCGCTTGAGCTTTTCCGCTGCGGGCATCTCGTCGGTGCCACGTGGCGCGCAGGCAATGCGTGCCACCTCTGTGGACATGCTCGTAATACGGGCTTCCTCCCCCACCGTGCGCAGGACATGAGGCCGGTCCGGCAGTGCGTTCTCCGTATGCCCCTCCATGATGCGGCCGCCCACGCCCTCGATGAGATCGAGCGCCGCCGTGCCCGCATCCGTCTGCACCTCGTAGGCCTTCGCACCGTCCACGGAGATTTCCTTCGACGCGTACGGCGCGTCGGAGATACGCTCCTCCATCGCATAGGGCATCCCGACGAGACGGCGCAGATCGTGCCATGTCCCGATGTCGGGCGCCTCGTCGAGCAGGAACAGGCCGAACATACCGATGCCGAGAAACATCACGCACATTGAGAGCGCCTTTTTGAGAACGCGCGCCCTGGATGCGAACTTCATCCGGCGGATGCGCGTCGTCGGCGCATGCGCATCGAGCGCGATGTCGCTCGGCGCAATGCAGCGTCCCGCCGACGCATCCGACGATCCGCCCTCCCAATAGGCGATGAAGAACATCTGCGTTCCGTCCGCGCTTTGGTACTGCTTATACTTCGCCGTATCCCCGACGGACGCATCCGTGTCGCCCCAGACCCCCGTCACGACCTGCTCGCCCTGATCGCGCAGCCGACAGCCCTGCGGCGCGGTCGTGCGGTTCGCCGCGCTGCTGAGGCTGCACGTGACGCCGCCGTCCGAGATGCTGAGCCACTGCCGCTTCGGTTCGCCTTCGGCCGTGAGCCCGTACTCCGTCCATGTGTCGTCCGTATCCTTTTCCTTGTAGCGAATCTTCTCCACAATCGTGTACGGTTTTCCCTTGATCAGAATCCCCGTCCAACAGTCAAAATCCATGAGAACGCTCCTTTCTCATGCAATAGCTATTATTTATTATATAATGAAAATTTCGAGATAGCAAATAAAAATAGGGGCGCCGCGCCTCACGGAAAAAGCAGCAGCTCCACGACAAAGACCGTCGCCGACGCCGCCGCGGCCGTGCGAAAGAGACTCGCGCCGTGCCACGCGAGCCAGCCGGAGACCGCGAATGCCGCCGCGCCCGCCGCGGGCAGACGCGTCGCCTCGACGATCGCGGGGAACGTCATCACCGCGAGCGTCACATACGGGACATAGTAGAGGAAGGACCGGACGAAGACATTCCGGATCTCGCGCCGCAGGAGCAGCGCCGGCGCGAGGCGGATCGCGATCGTCACCGCGGACATGACCGCGATATAGAGCCATATGTCACGCATGCGCATCCGCCCCTTTCCCCCGCACGGGGAAGAGTGCCGCGCCGATCCCCGCGATGAGCAGCGTCAGGAGGATCGTCCGCGTGCCGACCGACAGCTCCGATACGAAGGGCGCGTGCGTCGCCGCGAGGGACAGCAGGAAACTCGCGAGCACCATGCCGCCGATGACGCGGTTCTGCCGTGCGGGCGGCAGGATGACCCAGACGAACATGCCGTACAGCGCGACCGAGAGCGCCGAGAGCGCCGCCGCGGGGAGAACCCCGCCCGCCATGATGCCGAGCGACGTCCCGATCGACCAGACCGGCACCGAGACCGCGATCGCCCCGTAGTTATAGTACGGATCGATGCAGCCACCGCGCGCGATCGTGATGCCGAAGATCTCGTCCGTCACGCCGAAAGAGACCGCGAGCCGGTGGCCGAGAGCAGTCTCCGGAGAGAACCGCTGCGTGAGTGCCGCCGCCATGAGCAGATAGCGCGCATTCGCCACGAGCGTCAGCAGGGCCAGCTCCGCATACGGCGCATGCGCCGCGATCAGCGTAAAGCCCGCGTATTCGCCGGCCGAAGCGATGTTGAAGAAGCTCGTCACGAACCCCTGCCACGGCGTCAGCCTCGCCGTCTCCGCGAGAATGCCGAGCGTGAACGAGACCACGAAATACCCGAGCGCAATCGGCACACCGTCGCGCATCCCCTCCATGAACACCGCGCGGCGCCGCGGGCGCAGCTCTCCATCGATCATATGGCAACGACCTTTCTTGTATTGATGATAAAATGATTGTAACGAATCGAAAACATTCTTGCAAGAAAAATCACGGCATTCATGCGTCGACCGTTTTATATCGCCGGCGATTCGGCGCGTCCGTACCCCATCCAACGCCCACGCACAGCATAGAAAATAGGCCTAAAGCACTATATTGAAAGAATATTCCACGAAAAGAAAACCTCCGGCGAACCCGCGGAGCCGCATTCTACCGTC
>CAUQAR010000135.1:0-4777 GCA_963515775.1 uncultured Selenomonas sp.
TTGGTGTGTCTTTGCTAAAAATCTGGGGGGCGAGGTTGGTGTTTTATTTACCATGTTATCTAGGGGGGCGCGCCCAAAGGGCGCGCACAGACTGTATGGGGGAATCATGAAACGCAGAAACTTCCTGCTCGGCGCGCTCGCAGGACTCGGCGCTCTTGCGGGCGGCGCGGGACTCTTTGTCCGGAAGGAGAAATTCGGCCGTGCGCCGCAGGGCGCGCGGCTTGCGCGCATCGAGCAGTCGCCGCATTATGTGGACGGGCGGTTCGTCTGCCTCGAACCGGTGGCGTATATGGACGACGATCTGCCCGATGAGGAGCGGCCCGGCAAATTTGAGACGCTCTGGCGCATATTGTTTGGCGGTGACGACGGGCGCATCCCGAAGGAGCTGATTCCGAGCGATAAGACCGATCTCGCCGCGATTCCCCGGGAGAAGGACATCGCGGTATGGATGGGGCATTCGACCTTCTATCTCCAAATCGCGGGGCGCCGCATGCTCGTCGATCCCGTCTTTTCCGCGTACGGATCGCCGATCTTCTTCATCAACCGCGCCTTCCGCGGGAGCAACGTCTACACCGCGGCCGATATTCCGCCGCTCGACGTCCTCCTCATGACACACGATCACTGGGATCATCTCGACTACGATACGATCATGGCGCTGAAGCCCAAGATCAAGGAGATCGTCTGCCCGCTCGGCGTCGGCGAGTTCTTCGAGGCGTGGGGATTCGACCTCGCGCATCTGCACGAGGAGGATTGGGATACGGATATTGCGCTCGCAGACGATTTTCACATTCACATTCTGCCGTCGCAGCATTTTTCCGGCCGGTTCCTCACGCGCAACAACACGGAGTGGTGCGGCTTTGCCGTCGTGACGCCGGCGCGGCGCGTCTACATCAGCGGCGACGGCGGCTACGGGAAACATTTTCGCGCGATCGGCGAACGCTTCGGCGGGTTCGACCTCGCGCTCATGGAGAACGGGCAGTACAATGCGCAGTGGCACGCGATTCATATGTTTCCGGCCGAGACCGCGCAGGCGGCCGAGGATGTCCGCGCGCGTGCCGTGCTTCCGGCACACGGCGGGAAATTCGCGCTTGCCCTGCATCGGTGGCAGGAGCCGTATGCGGAGCTGCTGCGTGCGAGTGCGGGACGGCCCTATCGGCTCCTTACGCCGCGCATCGGGGCGGCGGTCGATATCGCTTCGCCCGCGGATTATTCACATTGGTGGGAAGGTATGGTTTGACGGCGATCTATGGATGTGCGAAAACTGTTGGAGGATGTCAAGGCGGGGGCCGTGGAGCCTGCCGCGGCGGAGCGACTGCTGCGCGATCTGCCCTATGAGGAGCTGGGCTATGCCAAGCTCGACCACCATCGGGCGCTGCGTTCGGGATTCGGCGAGACAGTGTTCTGCGAGGGCAAGCCGGACGCATATCTCCCAGAGATCTATCGGCGCCTCTATGCGCGGGACGGCGCGGTGCTCGGCACGCGCGCGTCTGCCGCGCAGTACGAGCTCGTAAAGCGCGTCGTGCCCGCGGTGGAGTACGATCCTGTCTCCCGCATTCTGAAGGCGCAGCGTGATGAAAGAGAGCGCGTGGGCTGCATTGCCGTCTGTACCGGCGGGACGTCGGACATTCCCGTCGCGGAGGAGGCCGCGCAGACTGCGGAGTTCTTCGGCTGCCATGTGGAGCGCATCTACGATGTCGGAGTCGCCGGGATCCACCGCCTGCTCAGTCAGCGGGAGCGCCTTGCAAAGGCGCATGCGATCGTCGCCGTCGCGGGTATGGAGGGGGCGCTCGGTACGGTCATCGCGGGGCTTGCGGCGTGTCCCGTCATCGCCGTCCCCACATCCGTCGGTTACGGCGCGAGCTTTCACGGCCTCTCCGCGCTCCTCACCATGCTGAATTCGTGTGCGAACGGGATCGCCGTCGTCAACATCGACAACGGCTACGGTGCGGGGTATCTCGGCGCGCAGATCAATCGACTGGCGGTGCAATGAATGGGAAAAATCCTCTATTTGGAATGCCGCTCCGGCATCAGCGGTGATATGACCGTCGGGGCGCTGCTTGATCTCGGCGCGGATCGCGTCGTCTTGGCGCGTGCGCTGCACAGTCTCGCCGTCGGCGGCTACCGGCTGCATTTTGGCAGAACCAAGAAATGCGGTCTGGATGCTTACGACTTCGACGTTTATACGGACGCGGCGGATGAACACCGTGCGCATGGGCCGCATGATGACCACGCCGCGCACGCGCATGTGCATCGACATCTCGGTGATATCAACGCGCTGATCGACACGATGGAGAGCGGCGCGCGCGTCAAAGAACTGGCGAAGCGGATGTTCCGCATCGTCGCGGACGCGGAGGCAAAGGCGCACGGTGTTCCCGCCGACAAGGTACATTTTCACGAGGTCGGCGCCGTCGATTCGATCATCGACATCGTCGGCACCACGGTTTGCATCGATCAGCTCGGCATCGACGAGGTCATCGTGTCCCCGTTGACCGAGGGATGCGGCACCGTACATACGCAGCACGGCGTCCTGCCCGTGCCGGTGCCGGCGACGCTCCACATTGCGCAGGCACATGGACTGCGGCTCTGCCTTTCGGACAACGCGGGCGAGATGGTCACGCCGACGGGCGCGGCGATCGCCGCGGCCCTGCGGACGAGGGATGCGCTCCCGCCCGTATTTCGCGTGATCAAGACGGGCCTCGGTGCAGGGAAGAAGGACTTCGCGCAGGCGAACGTGCTGCGCGCGATGCTGATCGAGGAAGACGCCGGTGCGGACGATGCGCTGACGGAGGAGCGGATGTGGCTGCTCGAGAGCAATATTGACGACGCGTGCGGCGAGATGCTCGGACTCGCGATGGAGCTGCTCTTGGAGGGCGGCGCAGCGGACGTGTGGCACACGCCGATCGCGATGAAGAAGAGCCGCCCCGCCTCTATGCTGTCCGTGCTTTGCCGCGCGGAGGACGTCCCGCGGATGGAGGATCTCCTCTTTACGCATACGACGACCATCGGCATTCGGAAAACGCCCGTATGCAGAACGGTGCTGCCGCGTGCGATACGGACGGTGCAGACGCAGCTTGGAACGGCCGCGGTCAAGATTTGCAGGCACGGCGGACGGCGGTACTGCTATCCGGAATACGAAAGTGTCCGCCGGATATGCAGGGAGCGTGGCGTGGATTATCAAGAGGCGTACGCCGTCATACGGGAAGAAGCCAAAGCGCAATGGAACGATTAGAGGACATCAGAGTAAAACTCGAAACGGCGATGGAAGCATACGCGGCCGCGGATATCTGTCTCGCATTCTCGGGTGGGGTCGATTCCAGCCTCCTGCTGCGGACGGCCGTCGACGCCGTGCGAAAAACGGGCAGGCGCGTCTATGCCGTGACCTTTGACAGTCGGCTGCATCCGCGTTGCGATCTCGCGGTCGCGGCACGGGTGGCACAGGAGCTCGGCGCCGTCCATCACATCATCGCCGTGGACGAATTGGCGCAGGAGGAGATCAGGAGCAATCCCGTCGACAGGTGCTACCTCTGCAAACGCGCATTGTTCCGCGCGTTGCAGGAATTTGCGGTGCGCATGGGCGCGGACTGCGTCATGGACGGCACCAACGAGGATGATATGCACGTCTATCGCCCGGGGATTCGTGCGCTCCGCGAACTCGGCGTCGTCAGCCCCTTGGCCCTGCTTCATATACGAAAGGCGGAGGTGAAGCGGCTCGCGGCAGCCTACGGCATCTCCGTCGCGGCACGGCCGTCGGCCCCCTGCATGGCGACGCGCCTGCCGTACGGGACACAGATCGATTATGACATACTCGCGCGCCTTGCCGACGGCGAGGAATTCCTGCGCGGCATCATTGGCGGCAACGTGCGTCTGCGCCTGCATGACAGCGTCGTCCGCATCGAGGCGGATGCGGACGCGATGCCGGTGCTGCTGCGGGAGCGGGCCGGCGTGATCGCCGCTTTAAAGAACCGCGGCTTTACCTACATTACGATGGATCTCGAAGGCTTTCGGTCCGGCAGCATGGATATCGGCATACCCGCGCGGGCGGCACAGGAGATTGTTTTATGAAAGACTCTCATCTTTCGGTAAGGTTCTCCCGATAGAATAGATGAGAGGAGTGACTGCACAGTGAAAAAGTCTAAAATCCGATTTCCGCTGATCTTTGTCGGCGTATTTACCGCGGTGATTCTCGCGGCGCTCTACGTCTCGACGATCGGACGCATGGAGAAAGCGGACGCGGCGGAGAGTGTGAAGCTCTACTGTGACGCGTTTGTGCGGCAGGACGAGGCGGCACAGAAACGGCTTGCATCCTACGGCGCGCCGACAGAGTCGTTCAATATGAAGGCGGCGTTCACGAACGCTCTGCAAACGACGGGGGCGTCGCTTTCCCCGGAGGAGGCGGCGGAGCTCAGCGACGCGTATATGGAATCCCTGCGGACGGCGACCGTTGAGACGGCGGTCTCGGAGCAGGGGCAGGGGCAGGCGACCGTCGAGGTGACGGTGACGCGGTTCGATATGCAGGGGGCAAAGGAAAAGGCCTCCTCGCTCCTGCGGCAGCGGATGAAACTCGGGTCCTCCGAGGAGGAGATTCGCCATGTCGCCGTGGAGGCGACGGCGGAGGCGTACCGCGACCTCCAGCCCGTCGGCACCGTGACGTTCTATGTGCCCGTGCATTACAATGAAAAGACGCGCATCTGGGATCCTGCGGATCCCATGCAGTTCGGCTTTGATCTATCGAAACAGACCATGGGGGTGGCGGAGTAATGGCGGAGCGTGACTGGGG
>CAUQAR010000136.1:0-4763 GCA_963515775.1 uncultured Selenomonas sp.
ATTTCGTTGTAAATGTATAGGAGTCGTCCGTCCACTCCGCCTCGTCCGCCGTCTTTGCGACCATCGTGATCGCGCTGTCGAACTGGCCGTAGCGCCCCTGGTTGCTGAACCAATAGGTCCTGTAGCCGATCTTTTTCGCAACGTCGAGGAGCGAGGCCGACGCGAAGAACTCCTTGTCGTTGTACTGGCTCTTCTCCGTGAGCGCGCGCTCGAGGACCGGCACCGTCTGCGTCCACGAGGAGTAGGTATTTTGATAAAGGATAAAGCCCGGATCCGCCGTCATCTGCTCCATCCACGGCGTATCGTCGTACGGGAACCCCGGCGTGTAGATGTGCATGTAGTCGCGCGACGCGGACTCGCCGATGACGAAGATGACCGTCCCCGGCGCGCGTGCAGCGAGCGTATTCGCCTGATCGATAATGAGCGAGTTGTAGCGCTCGTCCTGATGCAGGCCGTACGACTGCGTCTCGGCGACATAGGTCGTGACATCCTTGTAGACGCTTGCGATGGAGCATTCGGGCAGCAGCGCGACGTTCACGCCCGCAGCGACGATGATGACGGCGAGGAGCGCCCCCATGCGCGAGCCCTCCGCCGACGGGTACACACTGCGGCCGAGCGCCAGGAAGCTGCGGTAGGAGAGGAAAACGAGCAGCACGAGGCCGAGCGTAATGAGCGCGGCGGGCAGGACGCCCACCGTCGACTCGATATAGTCCCCCGCCTCGTGCCAGTTCGTCAGATAGAGCGCCATCAGCGATGCGGGCGAGAGCGCATGCCAAACCGTCATGTAGTAGGCGATCTGCGTCAGCGGAACAAGCGCCATGAGGAACGAGAGCAGCGCGAGCAGCGCGGCCGTCAATTTTTTCCGCCCCAAATGAAACAGCACGCCGCCGAGCGCCGCGAGCATGATCATCTGTCCCGTGCCGATCAGAAAATCATAGTAGATGAGTGAGCTGTACCAGTCCTGCCCGTACGTCCACGCGTAGAGCAGCGGGAACGTCACGCACCAGAGCACGCCCGTCGCCATCGCGCCGCACATGCCGCGCGAGAAGAGCGGGACCCCCGTGCCGTACTGCAACAGGACAAGGACGGCAAGAACGGGAATGAGCGCGGGTAGAAAATACGCCGCGCCCATATCCTGGCCCATATCGATGTAGGCAGCCGTAAGCACGAGGAAATATACCCCCGCCGCCGCCGCGCAGCGGATCAGCTCGTTCTGCCGCTCCATACTGAGATTCATAATACTATCGCGTTACTCCATGATAAAGATTTCAAGCTCCTGCCGCCCAAAGGACAGGGCCTCTGCATGCGTATCAAACGCGACGTCGATGCGGTTGCCGTAGATGCTCCCGCCGACGTCCTCCGCCACGGCCTCGCCGTAGCCCGGGATAAAGACCCGCGTGCCGAGCGGGATCACCGACGGATCGACCGCGATCACGCCGCGGCGCACGGGCGTCCCCGTTGCAGTATGACTCCCGTTGCCGGGGTCGTACGCGCTGTACGCCGTCGCCGACACATAGAGCGAGCGGCGCCCTCCGCGGCTCACCTCCGGCGCGCGCTCCTCCACGATGCCGAGCGCCGCGGGATCATACGGCACCCCGCCGGAGAGCGCGAGATAGGTCGCCTCGCCGCAAATGCCGTCCCCGACGAGCATGTGATCCGCCTGACAGCGCTCGATCGCCGCGCGCGTCATGGGCCCCGCGACCCCGTCCGCGCCATCCGGCGCGAGATAGCCCGCGCCGACGAGCAGCTCCTGCACATGCCGCACCGCTCCGCCGCGCATCCCCTCCTTCACGAGAATATGCGCCGCCTCCGCAGGCGCGTGCACAGCGAGTGGGAGCACGGCGGCGGCCATCGCGCCGGCAAAGAGACACCGGCGGAAATGCTGCCGCTCCCGCAGCTTTCGCATTCCCCAGAGCAGCCCTCGCGCTATGAAAAGAAGTTTCCAGCCCCGCATGCGTCATCGCGCTCCCTTCTTCCATCCGACACCCTCTATGGGCATATTGTACTATAAAGTATGCGCAACGTCAAACGCGTGCCAGCGCGATCTCAGGCGCCGCCGGGATCAGCCCGTCCTCCGCCGCATAGGTATAAAAGAGCCGCAGGCCCCGGAGCGACGCCTCGTCGAGCTGCCAGACCACGGCGCTGCCAAGGTACGCGGTCAACTCGTCGCGCGTGAAGCGGCCGCCTTCGAGCGCCTCGCCGATCGCTGCATCGCGCACGCGCGGCCACGCCGCAAAGGCCGCCGCAATCCGCGCATGCACCATCGAGAGCGCCGCGGGATGCGCCGCCGCGAACGAACGCGCCGCCGCCCAGATGCCGAATACCATGCGATGTCCCGTGAGGCGCTTCCACTCCCGCGCGAGATCGTAGATGCGGCAGCCTGCGGGCGGCCGGTGATAGAGCGCGAGCGCGTCGTCCCCGATGAAGAGCGACGCCGCAGCCCCCGCGGGGACGGGATCGCCCGGCGTGAGCGCCCGCACCTCGTACCGCGGATGCGCATCGTAGGCGCGCCGCAGGATGATCTTTAGCAGCGCGTGAGACGACGCCGACTTATCCGAGAGCATGACGCGCTGCGTGCCGATCTCCTCGGCGGGCACGCGGGAGACGAGCAGCACGCTGCGCACATCGCCGTCCGAGGCGATGCACACATCCGGCAGGATGAGGAGATCGTCGGCGTGCCGCGCATAGGTGATCGAGGAGACGCCCGACACGTCGAGCCCCTTTGCCTCGAGCCGCCCGTTCAGCTGCGCGGGCGACGCCCGCAGGATATCGAGCCCCTCCGCCGCCCCGTGCGCAAGCGCATAGGTCAGCGGCAGAACGTTCAGAAATGCAATATGCCCGAGCCGCGGCGTCATGCGCTCAGCCCCCTTTCATTCTCATCTTGCTTTAGTCTTATGCGCCCTATTATACTACTTTCGCATCGGGAAATATAGTATTTAGAAAATTTTGGTCTTTTCCATTCCATCCTGCGCGCTCATTCTTAAATGCCTGTTTTCCTGTGAAAGTGCTCATATATAGTTGACTTTTTAGAGAAAAATCTTTACAATAAAAGTACAAAATTTCAGTCGCCGCCGGACAGTGCGACTCATCAAATAGGTCCGGGGTAAAATTTCAGTCGCCGCCGGACAGCGCGACTCATCAAATAGGTCCGGATGAAAATGAAAAACCTCGTCCTCGACGGGGTTTTTCCTATATTCATTTAAGAAAGGTAATCATGCAACCCGGAAGTCTCTATTTTTTGACAGATCAATACTATATTGACTTCCCAGATAAAGCTCTTATGAGAAGTCATAGCAAAACTGCATCGGGAGCGCACGGGCGTCCGTTCTTTTGCTGTTTACCGGATAGCAAAAATCCAAATATATTCTGGATGATTCCTATATCCGGTCAAGCGCCAAAATATAAAAGTATATCAGAGAAAGCTGACCAGATATCGAACCTGTGATACGCTTGCTTTCGGGCGCGTTCTTGGGAGGGAGGCTGCATTTCTCATACAAAATGTATGTCCCGTCACCATAAAATATATCGACAAGGAATACACAATAAACGGCGCTTCCATCCCCGTCCCGAAAGCTATGATGTCAGAATTGAAACAGAAGCTCCGGCGTGCCCTACAAGCATATAAATTCCGTGGGAAAAATGAAATTTATCCCGCCATTGACAAGATCAAAAACGAACTCCTAAGGCAACTCGAAAAAGAGAAATCCTAAACTTCCGCAAAGTCAAAACCAATCTCCCATAAAAGAGTGCCCGCTTCGCGCAAAAATCAGATCGCAGAGATGAAGGACGCGGCCGTTCTCCCTAAAAGATCGTGTGCGTTCAACGCAAAAACCTCACCCACAGCGGCGCAGTTTTTTTGCGTGCGCAATGAAAAGGCAACGATGCACCGCATATGGTCATCCCCCCGCCTTTGTGCTATGATACAAAGAGACACATCCCTGGAGCGGTCCGCCCGGCAAGGCGCGGCCCCCGCTTCACACGAACGCAGAAAAGGAGCGCTCACGATGAACGAACTCGCACTGAAATACGGCTGCAATCCGAACCAAATGCCCGCGCGCGTCTATGCCGAGAGGGGGCTTCCCTTCACCGTGCTGAACGGGCGCCCCGGCTACATCAACCTGCTCGACGCGCTCAACCGCTGGCAGCTCGTGCACGAGCTGCGGGACATGTCGGGCCTCCCCGCCGCCGCCTCGTTCAAGCACGTCAGCCCCGCAGGCGCCGCGCTCGGGCTGCCGCTGCCGGAGGCGCTCGCCCGCGCCTGCCATGCGGAGGGGCGCTCACTCTCGCCCGTTGCCGCCGCCTATGTACGCGCGCGCGGCGCAGACCGCATGAGTTCCTACGGCGACTTTGCCGCCGTCTCCGATGTTTGCGACGAGAGTCTTGCGGAATTCCTGCGCGGCGAGGTCTCCGACGGCATCATCGCACCCGGCTACACTGCGGGCGCGCTTGAGATTTTAAAGAGCAAGCGCAAGGGCAGCTATCTCGTGCTCCAAATGGATGAAAGCTACACGCCGCCCGCCGTCGAGCACAAGGACGTCTATGGCGTCACCTTCGAGCAGCAGCGCAACGACGTGCGCATCACCGAGAGCTGCCTCACGGACATCCCAACGGCCAACAAAGACATTCCCGCGCACGCGCGGCGCGACCTCCTGCTCGCCCTCATCACGCTGAAATACACGCAGTCGAACTCCGTCTGCTACGCCTCCGGCGGACAGGCGATCGGCGTCGGCGCGGGACAGCAGTCGCGCGTCCACTGCACGCGC
>CAUQAR010000137.1:0-4721 GCA_963515775.1 uncultured Selenomonas sp.
GCGCATCGGCGGTGAGACGGCCGAGCAGATGCCAGAGCGTGGGCAGATCGCGGACGAGATGAAAGCCGTCCGCACGGCCCGCCGTCCGCGAGAGCACGATATTCTCGCGCGCCGCAAGCGGCTGCCCTGCCGGCAAGCTCTCCATCGTACGCCGCCCCATCACGACGATCGCGCCCGTCGTCTCGCTGCGAAAATGCGCCATATCCTCGGGGTAGTGTACGAGGAGCCGGCCCGCACGGCCAATGCCCCCCGCCGCGTCGACGGCCGCGATCAGCTCGAGTGGATACGCCTCCGACAACTCCGCCGCACGCACAATACCCGTGCGGTCCGCCTCCGCACAATACTGCGCCACGGACCGACCCCCGATCGTGAGCGCAGACGCGATCTCCGCGAGCGGCACGAGGACGAACGCACGCGCACAGAGATAGGGATGCGGCAGCGTCAACACCGCGTCCGACTGCGCGATCCCCTCGATATGGAGGATGTCGAGATCGATCGTGCGCGCGCCCCAGTGCTCCCGCCGCACCCTGCCGAGCGCCCGCTCGATCTCGTGCAGCGCCGCGAGCAGATCGTGCGGCGCACCGTCGAACAGGATGCGCGCGGCCGCGTTGAGGAACGGCGGCTGATCCGTCCTGCCCCACGGCGGCGTCTCGTAGAATGCGGACACGGCCGCAAGTTTTATCTGCGGGTGCGCCGCCATGCGCCGCAATGCTTCGCGCATCGTCTCGCCGCGGTCGCCGAGATTCGCCCCGAGACCGACGTACGCCGTATGGGCCGTCATTTCGCCCTGCGCCGCACGATGCTGACGCCCACATCGGCGCACAGCCCGCCGATCGGCGCCGCCGGTTTATGCACGGTCATGCGGACCGCGCGCACCGCCGGGAACACCGCGAGCACCCGCGCCGCCGCCGTCTCGGCCAGCGCCTCGACGAGCTGCCGAGGCGGGCCTTCCATCACACCGCGCACGATCTCATAGACCTCTGCATAGTTCACGGTCGCCGCGAGATCGTCCCGCGCCCCCGCCTCCCGCAGATCGAGCAGCAGCTCCGCGTCCGCGACGAAGCGCTGCGGCGTTTCACGCTCGTGCACGAGTACGCCGTGGCATGCGGAGAACGCCATCCCCCGCACAAAAATCCGATCCATATTACGCCCCCAGTATCGCATCCGTCATGCGGCACATGCGCGCGATCGGCTTCACATCGTGCACGCGCACAATGGACGCCCCGCGCATGATGCCGAGGACGCACGCCGCGCCCGTCGCCTCCATGCGCTCCTCCACCGGCAGATCGAGCGCCGCGCCGATGAAGCTCTTGCGGCTCGGCCCAAGCAGCACGGGATAATCCGTCCCGTCATAGGAGACGAGCGCATCCATGCGGTTCAAAACGACGAGATTATCTGCCGCCGTCTTCCCGAAGCCGA
Organism: uncultured Selenomonas sp.; assembly: GCA_963515775.1. GTDB lineage: Bacteria > Bacillota > Negativicutes > Selenomonadales > Selenomonadaceae > Centipeda. Next base: position 1,420 of record CAUQAR010000137.1, read on the forward strand.
TGCCGGGATCGAGGATGATCTGCTCCCGCGCGAGCCCCGCCGCAGCCGCAGCTGCAAAGGAGCGCATGAAAAAGTCCCGCATCGCGGCGATGATGTCCCCCGCGTACGACGCTGTCGTTTGGTTGTGCATCACGACGATCGGCGCATGCGCCTCCGCCGCCGCGGCCGCCATCGCTCCCGGCTCCGCCGCATATTGGAGTCCCCAGATATCGTTCAGCATATGCGCGCCCGCCGCGAGCGCCGCGCGCGCCGTCTCCGCCTTGAACGTATCCACGGAGACCGGCACGGGGCATTCCCGCAGAACCGCTGTGAGGAACGGCAGCAGGCGTTCCGTCTCCTCCGCCGCGCCCATCGGCACGAACCCGGGACGACTCGATTCGGCGCCGACGTCGACGATGTCCGCGCCGTCCCGCACCATCTCCTCCATGTGCCGGAGCGCGCGGTCAATCGTATTCCACCGGCCGCCGTCCGAAAAGGAATCCGGCGTCACGTTCAAGATGCCCATCACGAGCGTGCGTTTCCCGAGCGTCAGGCGCTTTCCGTCACGAAATCGATACGTTCTCTCTGCCGTCATGTCCGTTCTCCAATCATCTGCCACGCCGCGGCCGCCTCCGCCGCATCCGTGCGGAACGCGCCGCGGCACGCGGCCGTCACCGTCTGCGTCCCGTGCGCCCGCTCCCCCTGCATCGTCATGCAGAGCTGCCGCGCGCGGACCACCGCGAGCACCCCCGTGGCGTCCAGGCCGCGCATGATCTCATCCGCGATCTCCCCCGTGAGCCGCTCCTGTAACTGCGGCCGCGCGGCATAGAGCGCAACGAGCTGCGTGAAGACGCCGAACCCCGCCACACGTCCCGCACGCGGACGGTAGACCATACTCACCGTGCCGAAGAACGGCAGCAGATGATGCTCGCACATCGAGTGAAACGGGATGTCCCGCACAGCGACGAGCCCATCCGTATCCTCCGTCAGCGTCTCCGCCCACAGCGCGCGCGGATCGCTCCGCAGTCCTGCAAAGAGCTGCGCGTAGAGCGCCGCCGTCCGCGCGGGCGTCTCCTCCATCCCGCACGCCGCAGGATCGGCGCCGACCGCCGCCAAAAAATCACGCATCGCCGCCGCCGCACGCCCAAGATCGACCGCGGCCGGACCATTCTGCTCCGTCATCCGTTCACACTCCTTTGACAATATCCATTATAAGGACTGTGCGGAAAAAATACAAGAAAAAGGGACGGCGCCGCGGCAGATCGCCGGACCGTCCTTCATAAAATTTTATTCCTTCGCCCACGCCGCGATGCCCGCAATATCGCGCGGCGATGTGCGGCAGCATCCACCGATGAGCCGCGCGCCCGCCGCACGCCACGCCCGTGCCCCCCCGGCAAAATCCTCCGCACTGCCGTGCCACGTCTTATCCGACGCGTCGTAGGTCTCGCCCGAGTTCGGGTAGACGACGACGGGCTTCTCTGTCTCACACCGTATGGAGCGAATCAAATCCTCCACATACTGCGGCGCCGTACAGTTCACACCGATCGCCGCGGCCTCCGGCACGCTGCCTAAGTAGCGCGCGCAGTCGGCAATCGGCGTACCGTCGCTGATATGCGCCCCGTCGCGGCAGGAGAACGAGAACCACGCGGGAATGCGTATGTCCTTTTCGCGCAGCGCCCGCACGATTGCTCGCGCCTCCGTGAGACACGGCAGCGTCTCACATGCGAGAACATCGGGCTGACCCTCGGCGAGGAGGCGCAGCCGATCCGCGTGAAACGCCGACAGCGTCTCTTCATCCACGCCGTAGTCGCCGCGATACTCCGACCCGTCAGCAAGATACGCGCCGTAGGGACCGACGGAGGCGGCGACGAGCGGGGCCTCTCCGCACGCTGCCCGCTGCTTTGCGCAGGGCTCCTCTGCGCGTTCCTGTGCATGGTATTCATCGGCGAGTCCAGTCAGGCAGTAAATATCACGCGCCTCGCGCGCGAGTTCCACGGACCTTACAATGAGCGCGGCGGCCTGCTCCGGCGTAAAGCCCTTTTTCATAAAGCCCTCAACCGTCGCCTGATAACTCGCGCTCGTCACGATATCCGCCCCCGCGCGCAGATAGTCGAGGTGAATGTCCCGCACGAGATCGGGGCGCTCAAAGAGCGCCTTCGCCGACCACAGCGCGTCGTTCACGGAGAATCCGCGCGCCTCCAGTTCCGTCGCAAACGCGCCGTCGAGTATCAGCATATCATGTCGGCTGAGCCGCTCCTCTATGATGTTCAAAGGCGTTCCCTCCTCGCTGCGCGATTCACTCTGCCGGCGGCTCCTTACCGAACCACTTGCGGTAGATATCCGCGTAGGTTCCGTTTTCCTTGATCGTGCGCAGCCCCGCGTTCAGCTCGCCGAGCAGCGCCGCGTTTCCTTTCTTGACGGCAATGCCGAGGTCCTCTTGATTGATCTGCGCCGGCACGACCTTCGCGATGCCCTTGCCCTTGTTCTGCACATAGTATTCATCGACAGGCGTATCGTTCACAACCGCGTCGACGCCGCCGTTCTGCAAATCCAAAAACGCGTCGGCAATCGTGCTGTACTCGCGCAGCTGCACCTGCGGAATGGTCCGCCCGACCTCTGCGCCCGTCGATCCGATCGTCACGCCGACCTTCTGTCCGCGCAGATCGTCAAAACTATTATAGCGCGTCTCATCGGCACGCACGACGATGCTCAGCCCCGCCTTGTAGTACGAATCCGTAAAATCAACCGTGCGCGCACGCTCCTCGTTGATCGTCATATCCGAGATCGCGATGTCGAGATCGCCCGTTTGCAGCGCCGGGATCAGCCCGTCGAAGTTGAGATTCTTGATCGCGACCTCATGCCCCTGCGCCGCCGCAATCGCGCGGATGATGTCGATGTCGTAGCCCACGTACTCGTGCGACTTCTCGTCTTGGAATCCGAACGGCGCGTAGCTCGCATCCGTCCCCACACGCCACGCGCTTTGCTCCGCCGCTTGATTCGTCCCGCCGCAGCCTGCCGCCGCAAGGAGAGCCGCGCCGCCGAGAAGCGCTGCCGCAATATATTGTTTGAATATCATACTAAATCGCCCTCATTTCATATGTTTTGCATATCTTACATGAAATGAGGGCGTCTGTCAACAGAGATGATGTGATATCCGCAAAAATATATGGGGCCGCATATATTTTCTGATACAAAAGCGCAGCGGTCGGAAACCTGCTGCGCTGAAAATCTATTTTGGCGTCACACATTACAATGACGATTTCTTTTATATCTTGGATGTACAATCTAAGTGCAACACAATTTAACAAAGAAAAGGACTCATA
>CAUQAR010000138.1:0-4661 GCA_963515775.1 uncultured Selenomonas sp.
GGACGCATCTTTCAAAGGACGCTCGGCAGCTATCTCCATCTGCACTTTGCAGGCGGCCCCGCGGCGGCCGTGTCGTTTGTGGAGGCATGCCGCACATGGGACAGATAATCCTCGTCACGGGCGGCGCGCGCTCGGGCAAATCCACCTTTGCCGAGCGCTATGCGGCGCGTAGCGCAGCAGAGCAGAATGCGTCCGTTGCCTATATTGCAACCTCGCAGATCTACGATGAGGAGATGCGCCAGCGTGTGCGTCTTCACCGGTCCCGCCGTCCTGCGGACTGGACGACTTACGAGGCGCCTTATGAGGCGGCTGCGGCGATTTCTGATGCCGGCATGCGGCACGGTGTCATTCTCTTTGACTGTATTACGATGTTTCTCAGCAACGACATCCTGCGGTATTCCGAAGAGGAGCAGCAGGCGGATTTGTTTGTGGGACATGTGCTCTCGCTCATCGACGAGCTCATTCATGCAGCGCAGGCGGTGAACGGCACGACTGTCTTTGTTACGAACGAGGTCGGGACGGGCATCGTTCCCGAGAACAGGCTCGCGCGGCTTTACCGCGATATGGCAGGGCTTGCAAATCAGCGTCTGGCAGCATCCGCGGACAAGGTCTATCTCGTGACCTGCGGGCTTGCCGTGGATATCAAGAAACTGGCGGAGGATGTTTAGGATGACCAAGAACATTATGCTGATGGGGACGAGCTCCCATGTGGGGAAAAGCATTCTGACGACGGCGCTCTGCCGCATCTTCCGGCAGGAGGGGCGACGCGTCGTCCCCTTTAAGGCGCAGAATATGGCGCTGAACTCCTATGTCACGCTCGACGGGCGCGAGATGGGGCGCGCGCAGGTGGCGCAGGCGGAGGCGGCGGGGCTCCAGCCGATGGTCGACATGAACCCTGTGCTCTTGAAACCGACGGGGAACGCGCAGTCGCAGGTGGTCATCATGGGCGACCCCGTCGGCAATATGAGCGCACGCGAATATCATCAAGGATATTCGCTCAAGGCATGGGGCGCGGTGGAAGAGGCGCTCACGCGCCTGCAGGACGAATACGAACTCCTTGTTATCGAGGGCGCGGGCAGTCCCGCGGAGATTAACCTCAAGGCGAACGATATCGTCAATATGCGCGTGGCGAAGTATCTGCAGGCGCCCGTATTGCTCATTGCCGACATCGACCGCGGCGGCGCACTCGCCTCGCTCGTCGGGACGCTCGAACTGCTCGATGAGGAGGAGCGGTCGCTCGTCAAGGGGCTTGTCATCAACAAGTTCCGCGGCGACGTGACCCTTCTGACCCCTGCGCTGAAATTTCTGGAGGAAAAGACGGGCAAACCCGTCCTCGGCATCGTCCCGCATATCGAGCAGCTCGGCATCGACGAGGAGGATTCGGTATCGCTCGAGGAGAAGAGCTGCGGACTGGGAGATACGGCAGCGGACAAGATTCGCATCGCCGTGATTCGGACTCCGAAACTGTCGAATTTTACGGACTTTGACGCGCTCGCAGGCGAGCCGGATGTTGCGCTTTACTATGTGAGTACGCCCGCGGAGCTCGGCAGTCCCGATCTCATCCTCCTGCCCGGGTCGAAGAATACGACGGAAGATTTGCTCCACATTCGTACGACGGGGATTGAGACCGCAATTCGCAGCGCTGTGTCGGCGGGGACGCCGCTCTTTGGCATTTGCGGCGGCTATCAGATGCTCGGACGCGTGGTGCGCGACCCGCTGCATACGGAGTCGGAACATGACGAGATTGCGGGATTCGGCTATCTGCCGATTGAGACGACGTTCGCTGCGCACAAGCGACTGCGGCAGGTGACGGCGGAGTGCGCGGTTTTCCCGTTTCTCGGAGAACGCATTTCGGGGAAGAACCTCTCCGGTTATGAGATTCACATGGGGGAGACCGTCTTTACCGAGGAGGTTCATCGGCCGTTCCATATTGTGGCGGTGGGCGGACGGGCGGCAGATGTGCGTGACGGCGCGCTCTCTGCGGACGGGCTGGTCGGCGGCACCTACATCCATGGCATCTTCGATGATGACGCCCTGCGCAGAGAGGTCATCAACCGCCTGCGGTCGCGTCGCGGCATGTCCGCCCTGCCGGTGCAGTACCGCTACCGTGAGGAGAAAGAACGCGCCTATGACCGTCTCGCCGAGACGGTGCGGGAGAGCCTCGACATGGAGAAATTGATGTCGATTGTCGGCGTGGAGGAGCGCGCATGATGAGTTCGGCGCTCGTCTCGATGTGCGCATACGTTCTTGATACCATACTCGGAGACCCGCAGACGAAGTGGCATCCCGTCGCCCTGCTCGGACGTTTGATTGCATGGTTGGAGTGCATGCTCTATCCGGAGCGGGGCGGGCATGAACGACGACTGGCAATGGGCGCCGTGCTGACGGCGCTCATTCTCTGTTTTTCCTATGGTGCGGCGGAGGGGCTCCTCCTTGCCGCGCGTCAGCTGCCCGTATCGTGGGGCGTCGATATTGTCAGTATAATTCTCCTCTACTTTACGATTTCGCCACATATGCTCGGAAAGGCGGGGCGGGATATCTACGCGCTGCTCGATGACGGAAACCTCCCTGCGGCGCGGGAGCGCGTCGGCTGGATTGTGGGGCGCGATACGGCAAACCTCGATGAGGCGGATGCCGCACGTGCGGTGATTGAGACCATTGCGGAGAATACGGTGGACGGGGTCATTGCGCCGCTCTTTTTCTTTGCGGTTGGCGGGGCGCCGCTTGCCGTACTCTACCGTGCGGCGAATACGATGGACTCCATGATTGGCTACAAGAATGACCGCTACCTCTATTTCGGGCGCATGGCGGCGCGTGTAGACGATGTGCTGAGTTTCATCCCCGCGCGCATCACGGGGATGCTCTTCGTCATGGCGGCGTTCCTCCTCGGCTATGACGGGCGCAATGCGATGTATATCATGGCGCGCGATGCGTCGGGACACCCAAGTCCCAACGGCGGATACGCCGAGGCGCCCGTTGCGGGGGCGCTACACATTCGCCTTGGCGGCGAGAACTATTACTTCGGCGAGCGGCACTTCCGCGCCTATATGGGCGACGCGCATGTCGGTATCAGACCGAAACATATCCTCGGCGCCGTTCGTCTGATGAATACGGCGACAGTTCTCTATTTGCTCTTTTATTACGTCTTTTCTCTTTACGTTTAGAGGCGCTTTATGCATTCCTTTTTGATTGGACTTCAATTCCTCACGCGGATTCGTCTTGTGCGGCAGACGGCATGGACGGCGGAGGACTTCGGGCGCAGCACGCGGTACTTCCCGCTGGTCGGGCTGGTGCTTGGTCTATGTTACGCAGTTGCCGCCTACGTGCTGCTTTATTTTATCGGTACGCATACGCTGACGAGCGTTCTGCTCATGCTCCTGCCACTCATTCTGACGGGGGGGCTCCATGCGGACGGACTCATGGATACGGCGGACGGCGTATTCTCGGGACGCGAGCGGGAGCGCAAACTTGAGATTATGAAGGACAGCCGCGTCGGTGCGTTCGGCGTCGTGACAATCGCCGCAATGATGTTCATTCAGTACGCACTGCTCGCCGACATGTTCCCGCTGCTGATGATTCCGGCAGTCTTCGTGATGCCTGTCATTGGACGCCTGGCCATGGTGCTCTCTATCGCATGCTTTCCCTATGCGCGCAAGGACGGACTGGGGAAAGTATTTGCGGATATGGCAGACAGGAAAACGCTGCTTATCGCCATCGTCACGGCCGTGTTGATTGTCCTGCCGTTTGGTATGGGGGCGTGGCTTGCGCTCGGGGCGGGCATCATATTCGCAGCGCTCTTTTGCCGTTTTATTACAGGGCAGCTTGGCGGTGTGACGGGCGACGTTTACGGTGCCGCGACCGTACTCACGGAGACGGTCGTATTGCTGGTGTTTTCCGTACTATCGACGCAGCAGTATCTCGTCTCCCTATCGCTGCAGACCATGTGTTCAGTATTGGAGTTGTTATGGAAATCATTGTAAAAGCCCCCGCATCGTGCGGAGAACTCATCGAAGGTGCGCTTGCGGGAATCCCGTTTCTCGTGACGTCGCCCATCAGTGTGTACGCAACGGCGACCGTATCCGACGCGCTGACGGGGATGCATGGCCTCGGGGCGAAGGCAGAGGAGGCGGTTGCGCGCGCGCTTGCGCATATTGGCAAGGAAACACTGCCGTGGGGGATGCGCCTTGATTCAGATGTGCCGCAGGGCAAGGGGATGGCGTCCTCCAGTGCGGATATTACCGCATGTGCCTATGCCGCCGCGCGTGCCTTCGGACGGGAACTGACGGCGCGCGAGCTCATGGACATCGCGATTGCGATTGAGCCGAGCGACGGCATCGCCTTTGAGGGGCTATCATACGTCAGCCACACGACGGGTGAGCTCTTCGGCCAGTACCGCAACGTGCCGCTCATCAGCATCTCTATATTCGACGTGGGCGGAGAAGTGGATACGATTGCCTATTATAAGAACAAGCGCGGCAGCGGGAATCAAGACGAGGCATATCAGCACCTCCTCGATACGGTAGATAGAGCTTTCAAGACGGAAGGATACCGGCAGGAAATTCTCCTCGGTCAGGCGGCGACGGCGAGCGCACGCATGAATCAAGAGCATCTCCTCAAAGATGGGCTGTATGATTTTATCACGCATGCTCAGGAACAAGGCG
>CAUQAR010000139.1:0-4630 GCA_963515775.1 uncultured Selenomonas sp.
TCACCCGGGGGCTTACGGAGGCGGGCTGCGATGTCGTGGACATCGGGCAGTGCGGCACGGAGATGATCTATTTTACGACGGCACATCTCGGGCTTGGTGGCGGCATCATGATCACGGCGAGTCACAATCCGAAGCAGTACAACGGCATGAAGTTCGTCCGCGCGGAGTCCCGTCCCATATCGAGCGATACGGGGCTGAAGGACATCGCCGCGATGGCGGTCGGCGAGACCTATCCCGCGCCCGCAGCGACGCCGGGGAAAATCGAGCAGGTGGACATCCTGGACGAATACGTCAAACATATTGTCTCTTATGTCGATGTGAGCAAGCTGAAGCCGTACAAGATCGTCGTCAACACGGGCAACGGCGCGGCGGGGCCGATCATCAATGCGATGGAAAAGCTCCTGCCGTTCGAGCTGGTGAAGGTCTACAATGAGCCGGACGGCAATTTCCCGAACGGCGTGCCGAACCCCATTTTGCAGGAGAACCGTGCGGCGACGGCAAAAGTCGTGCGCGAGACGGGCGCGGATTTTGGCGTGGCGTGGGACGGTGATTTCGACCGCTGCTTCCTCTTCGACGAGAAGGGCGGCTTCATCGAGGGCTACTATATGGTCGGCTTCCTCTCGGAGGCGTTCCTCAAGAAGAACAAGGGCGCGAGCGTGATCTATGATCCGCGGCTCATCTGGAACACGATCGAGATCGCCGAGAACCTCGGCGGCAAGCCCGTCATGTGCAAGAGCGGCCACGCGTTCATCAAGGACAAGATGCGCGCGGTCAACGCGATCTACGGCGGTGAGATGAGCGCGCATCATTATTTCCGCGAGTTCTCCTACTGTGACAGCGGGCAGATTCCGTGGCTGCTCGTCGCAGAACTCATGAGCGTGTCGGGCGGAAAGACGCTCTCGGAGCTGATGCAGGCGCGCATTGATAAGTTCCCAACCTCGGGTGAGATCAACAGCAAAGTCACGGACGCGAAGGCAGTCATGGATCACATCGAGGCAAAGTACGGCGCGGGTGGCAAGGTGACGAAAGTGGACGGGCTTTCGATCGAGTTCGACAAGTGGCGGTTCAACCTGCGCATGTCGAACACGGAGCCGGTCATCCGTCTGAACGTTGAGACGCGCGCGGACAAGGCGCTGCTGAAGGAAAAGACGGACGAACTGCTGAAAGAGATTCGTGCCTGAATATTAGGAAGGAGCGCATTAATGAGTCTTGTACTGAAATCTGGATTTACATTCGACTATGACAATCTCTACGGCGAGGGGAAGGTGACGGACGCCGACCTCGCGTTCTATGCCGACGATCTCAAAAAGGCGCACGAGGCGATGAAGGTCATGCGTAAGACCGGCTTTATCCGCGCGCATCTCTCTAAAGACGGCGAACCGGAGAAAGTATTATTTTCGCAGACGCCGTACATCGAGGAGGGGCACATCAATTCGCCCGCATCCATCGCGCGCCTCAAAGAGCTCGGCAAACACGCACAGGAGCATACGGATGTCCTCATCTCGCTCGGCATCGGCGGCTCTTACCTCGGGAACAAGGTGCTCTTTGACGTGCATTGCGGCGAGCTGTGGAACTCGCTCTCGAACGAGCAGCGCCAGAACTACCCGCGGATCTACTTCAGCGGGAACAACATCGATCCGCGCCGCACGGGCGACATCGTGAATCACCTCAAGGACGTCGCGCAGATCAAGAAGAAGAACGGCGCGGGGCCGCTGCGCATCATGCTGCTCGTCATCTCGAAGTCGGGCGGCACGCTCGACACGATGTCGAACTTCATGGTGATGTACGACGCGTTTAAGCAAGCGGACAACGTCGAAGTGGAGGTCGTCGCCGTCACCGATCCGAACGAAGAGAAACCGACGCTCCTCAAGCAGCTCGCGATGGATATGGGCTGGCAGCAGTTCGCCGTGCCGGACGGCGTCGGCGGACGCTTCACGGTCTTTACCGAGGTCGGGCTGACCCTCGCCGCGTGCGTCGGCTTTGATATCGAGCAGTTCCTCGCGGGTGCGCGCGCTATGGATGAGGCATGTCAAAACGACGACCTTTGGCAGAATCCCGCGATGCTCAACGCGGCGCTGAAGTTCGCAGCGTCGGAGAAGCACGGGCGCGACATCGAGGTCATGATGCCCTACGGCGACTATCTGAAGTCCGTCTCCGAGTGGTATATCCAGCTCCTCGCCGAATCCCTCGGCAAGCAGTTCAACAAGGACGGCAAGGAGGTCTGCTACGGCCGCACGCCCGTCGTCGCCGTCGGTACGACCGACATGCACGCGCAGACGCAGCAGCATCAAGAGGGCAAGCTGAACAAAGTCGTGCAGTTCATCCGCATCGACAAATGGGCGGACGACATCACGATCCCGAATGCGTTTCCTAACGTAAAGAAACTCGCGGACATTGCGGGCGTTACGATGGGCGCGGCACTCGAGGTCGCGCGCCAGTCGAATGCGGACGCGCTCGCGTCGAACAAGCGCTACAGCGCCGTGTTCGCCCTGCCGGCGCTGACCCCCTATCATCTCGGCGAGCTGCTCTACATGCTCGCCATGTCGATCGCCTACGAAGGGGAGCTCGCGAACGTCGACGCGTTCGACCAGCCCGGCGTCGAGGCGTACAAGCGCATCATGGGGCCGAAACTCGCGGCGCTCAAATAGATCATATCGTCCGGAGGAGAGGGGCTGCTGCACGGTGATTTGTGCAGCAGCCCCTTTTCGTTTAGAGCGGTATTCAGATGTATGGCGCGCACGCAAATATGCTGCGCGTTTTCTATGGGATTTTTCATTTTGTCGAAGAATGACGAGACGATTGATCGACCATCATTTGACAAAAGATTCTTGACCGGCTAAAATGCAATCAGATTGCATTTTAGCCGAAAGGAGGGATCTTTTTATGCCATATTTAACGCGTGATCTGGAAAGCCGCGTCTTGACGCTCTCTGAGGAATATGCCTGTCTGTTTTTGACAGGACCACGACAGGTGGGAAAGACCACGATGCTTCGGCATCTCGACGGTGTACGTCACTATGTAACGCTGGACGATTTAGAGGAACGCCGGTTGGCAAAGACGGAGCCAAGCATGTTTCTCGCGCTACATCCCGCGCCCGTGTTGATTGACGAGGTACAGTATGCGCCGGAGCTCTTCTCCTATATCAAGATGACCGTTGACGGCGGCGCCGAACCCGGATCGTTTTGGCTGACGGGTTCACGGGCATTTCATCTGATGGAGCTGGCGCAGGAATCGCTTGCTGGCCGCACGGCTGTCCTACACCTGCCCGCACTCTCTCAGCACGAAATCTACGGGCGCGGCGTCAATGAACCCTTTTCTGTAGCGTTGCGTGATCTTCAAAGACGTGTCTCTACGGGAACACCTACGAATATGTCCGGCCTCTATGAACGTATTTGGCGTGGTGCAATGCCCGGTTTGATCAGCGGGGCACATGCGGACCGCGATATGTTTTACGGCAGCTATCTCGCCACCTATTTGGGGCGCGATGTTGCGGATCTGCTGGAGCGTGCGGACAAGCTGTTGTTTAAGGATTTCATTCGTGCTGCCGCATGTCGTGCGGGGCAGATGCTCAATGTGCACAGCATCGCGGGGGACGTTGGGATCGCCGATCATACGGCGCGGCGGTGGCTGGGGATTTTGGAGGCATCGGATGTTATTTTCTATTTGCGCCCGTATGCGAATAATCTTTTGAAACGGACGATCAAGCAGCCTAAGCTGTATTTTTTCGATACGGGACTGGTTTCGTACCTCACTGGTTATTTGAGCGCAGATATTTTAGCAAAAGGCGCGATGAGCGGAGCAATTCTCGAAAATTATGTCATTGCAGAGATTCGCAAGAGTTTTTACAATGCGGGGCATGAGGGGGTTCTGTGGTATTACCGGGATAAGGACGGTGCGGAGATAGATATCGTTCTGTTCAGTGACGGCGTTCTGCATCCCATTGAAATCAAGCGTACTGCAAACCCGGGCACCGCAATGATCCGTTCATTTGCGCGCCTGGATCGAGGGGAAATACCGCGCGGGGCAGGCGCAATCATCTGTTTGCGGGAACAGCTGTCTGCTATAGATGCACAGAATGTGATTGTACCGGTGTGGATACTTTAAATGACAGAGATCACAGAGCATAAAAGTTGCAAAATTGCAAAAACTATATTAAAATAAGTTGAAAGAATAATTTTTATCCATATAAATATTTTCAAGATGTGACTTATAACGTCTTGTCGACAGAGAAGAAGTTGTTGTGTGCGGAGGGGTTGCATGACTATAGAGGAAGTACGGACGTATTTTGCACAGATTCCTGCACGAAAGGCTGCCGTAGCCTCCGCAGCGCTTCTGTGCATCGCGGCATGCGCCGCCTATGCCATGCGGAATCCCGATACACCGGCCGTGATCGCACGTATGCCGACGCAGGCAGAGGGCGCTGAGGCGCCGTACCGCATCGAAGGTCTGGAAACGGCCGCGCGCCGCGAGGCGCTGCGGAACCCGTTCACACATGTGCACGAGACGCGCGGGGCCGCAGCGCAGATCGGCCGGGAGGTACCAGTGGCACCGCCCGCGGCAAAGCCTGCCGATACACCCGCAGCGGGCGGCGGCGCGGTGATGGCGCTGTCCACCTGGGGCAAGCTGATTC
>CAUQAR010000140.1:0-4555 GCA_963515775.1 uncultured Selenomonas sp.
ACTTCCCCGCTCGGGGAGTGTATTTCGACTTACACAGTTTATTATACACTCCCTGATTGTCATACGCCTGGCGTGCTTTTCTAAGGTTGATAGAGGAGACCTCGCGCCACTATAGAAAAAGAACCGCACTGACAGTTGTATCAGTGTGGTTCTTTATGCGCTTAGTGTTCAATAAAATGCCCGCACGTTCTCTAATCCCTTTTCCAGGGTCTCCCACGGGCAGGCGATGCTGATGCGCTGGAATCCGCTGCCGACCGCGCCGAAGATGGGCGCATCGGGAGCAGCGCCCCGTAGCGATGTGTGGCGGCGTATCCTTCGCGGCAATGCGTCCGCGCATCTGTACGGGTACGAAATTGTGTCGATTTAAAAAAATATTTTTCATATAAGTAGGAGAATCCACGGGGGGGGAGAATTATATCCGCGGTTCAAGGATTTTCCGTGAATGAAAAGACGTGCGGATGAAAGGAGGCGGATATGAGCGCAGTTTTAGGATTTGTTGTATGGATTCTCATGCTTGCCTACTTATGGCGATTTACCTTGAACCATGCGCCGAAAGAGGAGCATCCTAAATTCCTCGCCCTTTTGGCGGCGATGCTCGGTCTTTATATTTGCATGGCCGCTTTTGTGTACGGCTTGCCGGAAACGGCCGGCGCGTCCGCATGGGCGAAATTTGCGATGTGGGGCACGAAGATTGCGGTGAAGATGCTGTTGGCGCTCATGACCCTGTATGTTGTCCGACTTGCGCGCGCGGGCAGACTGCCGGAGAAGGGGATGGTGACCGTAGGCATCGGAGGCCTGCTGCTGGCGTCGCTGCTGTTCGACTGCTCCTGCGCATATGCGGCCGACGTTTTTGCGGCGCTCAGTATCGGGGTGCTGGCGGGGGCTGTGAACGTGTGGATTTGGGGGAGCAGATAATGTCGACCTCCGAAGATGATGATCAGGAGATGAAGGAACATGAGGAGTGAAAGAATGAAACTTTTGAAAATCTGTGTGTCGGCGCTCTGTCTTGCCTGCGCCGTCCTGCTCGCACAGGGCGGAACGGCGCTTGCCGCGCTCTATCAGGGAGACATCGGCGAGACGCGGTTCAGTACGCCCGAGGGCACCTACATATTAAAACGCTATGCGTCGCCGCAGAGCGGCGTGTCCGGCGCATCGTCCTCCGGGAGCGGCAGCGGCGGCGGGCTGACCGTCGTTCCGCCTACGCCGCAGCAGGGGGAATACGAGATAGTGGACGAGGCGCAGTCGTCATGGGACGTCACCTTCGACTTCGACCATTCGAGAACCTTTACCATCTACAATGATGCGGGGCCGATACAGCGGATTCAGTACCGTCCGGGCGGCGCCAGCGTCTATGTAACGAATCTGGTCGATAAGGACAGCATCTTCGACGGCGAATATGAGAGGAATTCGGCGGGCGACTTCATCGCCTATATCCCGGGCGTCGGCGAGCGGAAGATGCCGCCGTATCTCATGGCGGCGATGCGGATTGTCCTCGATAACAGTGTGGCGGGGCTGGAGCAGGGGATGACATATCCCTACAAATCGCAGGTGCCGAACGTCGGAACGATGTGGGACTTCACCGTGCGCAAAACGCAGCCGCGGCAGATGACTGGGATAGAGGCTGCACCGCCCGCCCCGCAGCAGACGAGCACGGCAAGTCCGCCCCGGAATGCGCTCTACATGATTGTCAACGCCAATGACAGAGAACAATGGGTAGTGTTCACTTATGATGTTGAGACGCGTGTGTTTACTATGTATCACTCAGAGGAATTTGGTATGGGCAAACTGTATTCACAGCGCCGGTTCCTATCCGACGGCAGGCTCGAGGTCAAGAGCCTCGGCGCAGGTGTACATACGGATATCTATGTGCGGGATGGCAGCGGAGTCTATTGGGCTGGGCCTAACAGCATTTGGCGTTACATCACCGACGGCATGAGGCTCTTCCTGCAAAAGATACGCTGAACGAATACACGGCAATTCCAAATGAAAAAGAGCGGCGCAGTGCGGCCGCTCTTTTTCATGCCGATATTTACTCTGTACGATACGCACGCATATCTTACCGAAATGCCCGCACGAGATTTTCTAATCCCTTTTCCAGCGTCTCCCACGGGCAGGCGATGTTGATGCGCTGGAAGCCGCTGCCGCCTGCGCCGAAGATGGGGCCGTCGTCGAGCCAGAGGTTCGCCTCGTGGATAATCTTATCATTGAGCTCTTGATCCGTGAGCCCATACGCGCGGAAGTCGAGCCAGAGGAGGTACGTCCCCTCGGGGGCGATGATGCCGACCTGCGGCAGATGCTCCGCGAGATATGCCGCTGTATGCGCGTAGTTCGTCTCAATGTAGGCAAGGAGTTCTCTGAGCCATGGCGCGCCGTGTTCGTATGCGGCATGTGCGGCAGAGAGACCAAGCGTATTCGGCTCATCGTAGCCCGTTTTGCCGAGCTCTGCGCGGAATTTGCGGCGCAGGGTGTCGTTCCTGATGAAGATGTTGGAGATTTGGAGCCCTGCGAGGTTGAAGGTCTTGCTCGGGGAGGTGCAGGTGACGGTGATGGCAGCCGTCTCGGGCGAGAGGGAGGCGAACGGCGTATGCGTGAACCCCGGGCGGACGAACTCCTCGTGAATCTCGTCGGCGACGACGATGACGCGGTGCCGCAGGCAGATGCCTGCGATGCGCTCGAGTTCGCTGCGTCGCCACACGCGTCCGACGGGGTTGTGGGGGCTGCACAGGATGAAGAGCTTGACCTTGTTCTCCACAATCTTTTGCTCAAAATCCGTAAAGTCGATTTCGTAGCGACCGTTTTCTAGTTTTAGCGTGTTGTCGACGAGTGTGCGCCCGTTGTCGCGGATGATATTTGCGAACGGGTAGTAGACGGGCTGCTGGATGAGTACGGCGTCGTTTGGCTCCGTAAACGCGCGAATCGCCGCTGCGATGGCAAAGACGACACCCGGGGTAATGACGAGGTCGGGGCGCGCGACATCCCAGTTGTGGTGCTCCTTGAACCAGTGCCGCAGCACTGCGAAGTAGTCGTCCTTCACCTGTGTGTAGCCGAAGATGCCGTGCGCCGTGCGGCGCGTGAGGGCATCGAGGACGGGCGCGGGTGCGCGAAAGTCCATGTCGGCCACCCAAAATGGAAGAATATCTTTCGGATAGCCGCGTTCGGCGGCGAAGTCGTATTTGATGCTCGCGGTGCCGCGGCGATCGATGA
Organism: uncultured Selenomonas sp.; assembly: GCA_963515775.1. Taxonomy (GTDB): domain Bacteria; phylum Bacillota; class Negativicutes; order Selenomonadales; family Selenomonadaceae; genus Centipeda. The sequence continues at coordinate 3,205 of CAUQAR010000140.1, forward strand.
TTTCGTCAAAATTTGTCGGCATGATGGTTCTCCTGTTACAGATGTTTATGGAGCGACTTTTCTGTTCCGGCGGTATGCGCGCGTAGATCGCCGGAGGGCGCAGCAGCGTTTTTTCACGAAGGTTATTTTATGGCAGTGCACCGTTATCCTTCACATACCGCGCCGCCCTTGCGAGTTACAGCTTCGCGGCTGTGATAACGCTCCCCTGCGCCGTACTTAAAATGGTGTCAATCCTCCCGCGCAGCTGCGCGGAGTGCCTGCGCGAGGTCTTCCTCGATGTCGGCGACGTCTTCGATGCCGACGGAGAGGCGCAGGAGGCGGTTGTCGAGCCCCGTGCGGCGGACGAGTTCGGCGGGCATCTCGGCGTGCGTCTGTACGAGCGGGTAGGTGAGGAGGCTCTCGACGCCGCCGAGACTCTCGGCGAAGGCGATGAGTTTCAGATGTGCGAGACATTTCTGCGCGATCTCTGGGGTTCGGACCTTGAACGAGATCATGCCGCCGAAGCCCGTGCTTTGACGCTTTTGCAGCTCGTGTCCCGGGTGATCGGGCAGCCCGGGGTAGAATACCTCCGTGACCTCGGGGAGTGTCCGAAGCCACCGGGCAATCGCGAGTGCGCTCTCGGCTTGCCGCTCGATGCGGACGCCGAGCGTCTTGATGCTGCGCAGCATGAGCCACGCGTCCATCGCGGAGAGGTTCGGCCCCTCCGATTTCACGAGGAGCTCGATGCGCTCTGCGAGATCGGAGTCGCCGTCCCTGACGGCGATAAAGCCGCAGATGACGTCGTTGTGGCCGCAGAGATATTTCGTTCCGCTTTCGACCACGATATCCGCGCCGAGGGCGAGCGGTTTTTGAAAATGCGGCGAGAGGAAGGTGTTGTCGGCGACGAGGAGCGCGCCGCCCGCGTGTGCGATGCCGGCGAGCGCGCGGATGTCTGTGACGAACATCATCGGGTTCGACGGGGTCTCGATGAAGACGAGCTTTGTCTCCGGGCGCATCTTCGCGCGTACGAGAGCTGCGTCGCGCGTGTCGATGTACTCAAAGTCGATGCCGTACTTACCGTAGATTTCGTTCGTAAGGCGTACCGTGCCGCCGTAGATGTCTTCGGAGAGGAGCACATGATCGCCTGCGGCACAGAGGGCAAAGACGAGGTTGATCGCGGCCATCCCCGAGGAGAGCGCCCACGCGCGCCCGCCGCCCTCGAGCAGGGCGACGGTCTCCTCCAGTGCGCGCCGCGTCGGATTCGCCACGCGCCCGTAATCGTAGCCCGTGCTCCGGCGGAACGCGGGGTGGCGGAATGTCGCGGACATATAGACGGGGGCGGTGATCGCGCCCGTTGCGTCGTAGGTATGAC
>CAUQAR010000141.1:0-4513 GCA_963515775.1 uncultured Selenomonas sp.
ACCGCATGGTGTTCCGCGTATTCTTCTTCTTCATGATGTTCTACAACATCTACATCTCCGACCCGGGGGCGGCCTTCCGGCCGATGCTCGTGGCGGTCGGCGCGGGCGGCGTGCTGCTCACGGCGCTCGTCGCGTTCGGCATCGTCTGCCTCGTGGAAAAGGACAACGCGCGCCGCGGCGTCATCGTGCAGGCCGCGTACCGCGGCAACTACGTTCTCATGGGTGTGCCGCTCGTCGCTAATATATTCGGCGACGCGGCAGTCGCCGTTCCGACCATGATGATCGCCATCATCGTCCCGATGTATAACGTGCTCTCCGTGTTCATCCTGGAGACGTTCCGCGGCGGGCGGTTCGACTTCCTGCACATCATGCGCGGCGTCCTGATGAATCCGATGATTCTCGGCGCGATTCTGGGAACGGTATGCCGGCTCGTAGATCTGCACATTCCCGCGCCGATCCTCAAGCCCGCCGCACAGATCGCGGCCGCGACGACGCCCGTGGCACTCATCATTCTTGGCGCCTCGTTTCACGGCGGGAGCTTTCACACGCATCTGCCGCAGCTTATCGGCGCCGTGGCCGCGCGTCTCGTGATCGTGCCCGGGATCGTGCTCGCGATCGCGATTGCGCTCGGCATGCGGGATGTGGAGCTCGTGACGCTCATTGCGATCTTTGCGACGCCCTGCGCCGTTGCGGGGTTCGCCATGGCCCAGCAGATGCACGCGGACGCGGAGCTCGCGGGCAACTGCGTGGTCTACAGCAGCGCGATTTCATGTTTTACGATCTTTGGATGGGTCTTTTTGCTCAAGACGCTGGGGTGTTTTTAAGAGGGAGGACGTATGCCGGAGCGCCGATTGTCTCTGTGGGAGCACTATGCTTCGTCTCTGCTCCCGTTCATGGCAGTGATTGTAGACTACGCCGCGATCGTGTCGGCGGAGCTGATCTCCTATGCGGTGTATCAAGTGTCGCCGTTTGCCGACCCGCAGTTTCATATTTCCGGCATTTACATTTACGGCATCATACCGCTCATCTTTCTCGGCTTCCTCTACGCGATGCACTCGCATGCGCGCGACATCCCGTTCTGGGTCGTTGTGCAGCGGATCTTTTGGGCATCGGTCTATGCTGTTGCGACCATCGTCCTGCTGCTCTATTTCGCGCAGCTTGGCGACGCAGTCTCACGACTCTTCGTTGGCCTGACCGCCGCCCTCATCGTATTTCTCCTTTGGGCGGGGCGCTATATCTATCGAAAATGTGTGTATTCGCTCGGCCTCTTTCGCGTGCCTGTGCTCTTCGTCGGGGCGGGGCTCACGGCCGAGCGCGTCATTCGGTCGTTCCAATACGACGTGGGCTTTGACTGCCGCATCGTCGGGTTCCTTGACGATCATCCCGTGAGCGCGGCGCTCGCTGCGAAATATCCGATCCTCGGCGGCTTTGACGATGCGGAGCGCGTCATCCGTGCGACGGGTGTACGCGATGTGATCATCACGGCGCCCGGCCTCGAACAGGACGCCCAGGTGCGGCTCATCAACCGCATCCAGCCGCTCGTCTCCCGCGTCGTCGTTGCGCCGAACCTCATCGGCATCCCCATGGGGCGGCTCACGGCGATTAGTTTGGTGAGTGAGAAGGTCATTCTCCTTGAAACGCATAACAACCTCCGCAGTGCATTGAACCGTGCGGTGAAACGCGCCTTTGATCTTGTATGCAGTATTTTAGGCCTTCTTGTCATTTTGCCGGTGATGGTGGGCGTTGCCATCGCGATCTATATCGACGATCCCGGGGCGGTGGTTTTTGCGCATCGGCGCATCGGACGGAATGGGCGGCCGTTCCCTTGCTATAAGTTTCGCTCCATGGTGAAGGATGCGGAGGCACGCCTTACGCAGTACCTCGCGGAGAATCCGGCGGCACGCGAAGAGTGGGAACGGGATTTTAAACTCAAAGACGACCCGCGCATCACGCGTATCGGGCATTTTCTCCGTCGTACCAGTCTCGACGAACTCCCGCAGATCCTCAACGTCATCCGCGGTGAGATGAGCCTCGTAGGACCGCGTCCTATCGTAGAGAAAGAAATCGTAAAATACGGCGACCTTATCACGGACTACTACCTTGTGACGCCCGGCATCACGGGCCTTTGGCAGGTTAGCGGACGCAGTGACACCACCTATGACGAGCGCGTACAGATGGACTCGTGGTATGTGCGGAACTGGTCCATTTGGCTCGATTTTGTCTACCTTATGAAGACTGTTCAAGTCGTGTTCAAAAAAGAAGGCGCATATTGAACATCGCTACCTTATGATCCTCGGTGTGGCGTCGCTTGACAACATGCAGTGAATCCTTATAATGAAATAAAAACCTTACCTTAGTACAGGAGGAGCATGGGAATCATGACATGCAGGAAGAAAATCGCGGGGCTCGGCACACTGATGCTCGCAGGATATATCGGCATGATTGCGCAGCCGACAACAGCACATGCGGCTGACTCTATAACAATCGAGCCGCACAGCACGGTCGACGTCGATCGCCCGCATCGCGTCGTTGAGGGCGGCGACTTTAAGACCGCAACCCTGCAGAGCGACCGCCTGCTTGAGACCTATCGCCTCACGAAATATGACGTCATCGACATACAGATCATCGGATTCCCCGAGGGTACCGGCATGAGTGATATCATGATCGGTCCCGACGGCTATGTGCAGCTCCCCTATGCAGGCTCTGTGAAACTGGCGGGACTCACCCTCGAAGAGGCCAAACAGATCTTGACAGAAAAACTCGGCGTCTATCTCCGGTTCCCGGATATATCCCTCATCATGAAGACCTATGGACCGCGCAAGGTCTATGTCATGGGGGAGGTCGGCACCCCCGGCATCCATGAACTCAGCGTCGACAACCTCAACGCCTACGCCGCGATCTCCTCGGCGGGCGGCATCAAACGCCGCGGCCGCAGCACACAAGTGCAGGTCCTGCGCGTCATCGGCGATACCATGTACTATAAGAAACTGAACATCAAAAACTACATCAAAAAACACGACCTCACGCAGAACGTCGTGCTTCAGGACGGTGACATCGTCTATGTGCCGCGCTCGAACGGCATCAAGGTCGACGAAGATATTTTGCCGTATGTTAATATTTGGTCCATGTATCGGGCGATTAAGGATTGAGTTTGTTTCTTTATGATTTGTAGGAAAATTATTGATAGGAGGGAGCTTGATGATCAAAGCGTTCCATATACAAAACTTCAAAGGATTTTTTGAACTCAATGTTCGTCATTTGGCTCCCATTACACTTGTTGCCGGTATGAACAGCGTTGGTAAGACCGCTTTGCTTGAGGCGATGTTCCTCTTCCTTTCGCGTTGGAACCCAATGATGTTTTTCCAGCAGTTGAGATTTCGAGGCTTGAATGTGAATCCAATTAATGGTGCGAATTTATGGCAGCCTCTCTTTTATCAATTTGACATGAAGCGTGATATCATATTAAAAATGGGTCGATCAGATACAGAAGAGGAACAACTGTCGTTGAGCTATGATCCTCGTTATGCACGGTCTCTTATGAAAAAATCTAAAGGGGCTGAAGGGGCGGAGCGATTTGACCGGATAGAATCATCGAATGTGCCCCGCCCCGCAGAGGCCATGCGGCTACTATATGTCCACGGTTCAGATCAGAAAGAATATTATCTGAGGCTGGAGCAAGATGGGATGAGCGTTAATATCCCGAGGGATGAATGGGAGTCTGAACAAACGGCAGTTTTCTTGGCTGCACGCCATATCTTGAACTTGACCGATGATGCGGCACGGTTTAGTGTCTTTGATAAAAACAACCAGAAGCAACTCATTATAGATGCTCTTCGAATCGTGGACGAAAGAGTCTCCGATCTATCAGTTGTTGTAGATGAAGGGAAAGAAGAGGGGACAATCTACGCAGATATTGGCCTTCCTCAAAAGATTCCGGTGCGTCTTATGGGGGATGGTATCTGCCGGTTACTGTCCATCATATTGGCGTTGGGGAATGCAAAGAACGGTGTTGTCTTTGTCGACGAAATAGAAAACGGCATCCATCACAGCGTACTCTCGGATTTTTGGAAAGCTCTTGCGCGTGTCGCGGAGGCCTTTTCGTGTCAGTTAATTGCAACGACGCATAGCTACGAGTGTGTTACGAGTGCATTTCGGGCGATGACCGAGAAAGATCAAGTAGATGATTTTGCATATTTTCGTCTTGCTCGTGGTAAAAAACAAGTAGATACGATAGCGGCGAAGGAATTTGATGCCGATATGTTGAAAACTGCCATGAATGCAAATATGGAGATTCGTTGATATGGGACAGGAATGTAAGCCGTATGAAACAGAAAAAATCCTCAAGGAGAAGCTGATTCTTGCAGAGGGACGAGATGGAAAACTCTTTTGTGAGAGAGCCTTAACAGCATATCATGTGGAGGAGGTGCAAGTTCTCGACTTTGGCGGAAATCAAAATTTAGGAAGCGCTGATTTAATAGCAGCGTCTTCGCTGACAGTTAAAACCATGGTAAAA
>CAUQAR010000142.1:0-4458 GCA_963515775.1 uncultured Selenomonas sp.
AGTCGGAGATCATCGCGGGACCGTTTACCGAGTATTCGGGCATGCGCTGGGCGCTGTTTTTCCTCGCCGAGTATGCGAATCTCCTCACGGCGGCGATTCTCGCGACGACGTTTTTCCTCGGCGGCTACAGCGGCCCCGCGTTCCTGCCGGGCTTCGTCTGGTTCGGGCTCAAGGCGCTCGCCATGGTGTTTCTCATCATGTGGTTCCGCTGGACGTTCCCGCGCACGCGCGTCGATCAGATCCTCACCTTCGGCTGGAAGGTGCTTGTGCCGCTCTCGATCCTCAACGTCTTTTTGACGGGCGTCGCGATGTATGCGTTCGGTATTGTCTAAGGAGGTGCTGACATGTTTGGAAAAGGCCTGCTGACAGGTATGAGCGTCACATGGAAGCATCTTTGGGGGAAGAAGGAGACCTTCTGCTATCCCGAAGAGAAACTTCCGATGACGGAGAATTTTCGCGGGGGCAACCTCGCGATGGATTGGCGTGTCTGCATCGGGTGCTCCATGTGCGCGAACGCATGCCCGAACAAGGCGCTCGATCTGACGATCGTGCAGGACGCGAAGAAGAAGCGTCACATGCAGTACTATATTCATAAGTCCGGGCGCTGTCTCTACTGCAATCTCTGCGTGGAGGTCTGCCCCGTGAAGACGCTCGTGTGGGATAAGGACTACGCGATCTCGACATGGAGCAAGGAGACGATGACGCACGACGCGATGACGGACGAAGACCGCGCCGATCTCGCCGCGTTCCTCGCACAGGTTGAAGCCGAGGCGGCGGAGGAAAAGGCGAAGAAGGAAGCGGCGGCACGGGCCAAAGCGGAGGCCGAGGCAAAAGCCAAAGCCGCGGCTGCGCAAGCTGCGGGGGAAGGCGAACCTGCACAGGAGACGCAGGCCGCGTCGCTGCCGGAAACATCTGTGGAGACAGCCGCGTCCGCACCGATCCCTGCGGCGCAGAACGCAGCCGCGGCGGAACGGCAGGCTGCCGTACGGGAAGGAGGGACGGCATGAGCTTCATCTTCTATGTGTTGGCGGCGATCACCGTTCTAGGCGCGTTCGGCGTCGTCCTTTCGCCGAACGTTGTGCACAGCGCGCTCTTTCTCGTGCTCTCGTTCATCGGCGTCGCATCCATGTACTTCTATATCGGTGCGGACTTTCTCGGTGCGGTACAGCTGATGGTTTACAGCGGGGCTGTTGCCGTGCTAATCGTCATGGCGATCATGCTGACGCGGCGCAACTCGATGGCGCGCTCGAACCCGTCGCAAAAACTCTTTCGCCGCATCGTCACGGCGCTGCTCTCGGGGGGCTTCTTCATCCTCATGGGGCTCGGTATCGTGCTTGCGCCGCTGCCGGGCGGAGAACTAGCCGATGCGACGGGCGCGGAGGCGATCGCCGCGCTCATGCTCGGCACCTATGTTCTGCCGTTTGAGATCGCGGCGGTACTCCTGCTCGCCGCGATGATCGGCGCACTGCTGCTTGCGAGAGAGGGGGATGCGGCATGATCGGACTGCCCGATTTGCTCTTTGTGTCCGCACTGCTCTTTTGCATCGGTCTGTACGGCTTGCTCACGCGGCGCGGGATCATTCCCATCCTCATGTGCGTGGAGCTGATGCTCAATGCGGTCAACATCAACCTTGTCGCGTTTGATCGCTTTTACGCGCACAACGCAGAGGGGCAGCTGATGGCGCTCTTTTCGATCGCGGTTGCGGCGTCGGAGATCGCGGTGGGCCTTGCGCTGGCGTTTCATCTGTATCGGCTCCGGTTCACGACGAATGTCGATGAGCTGGATACGCTCAGAGATTAGGGGAGGGGAGAGTCATGTTTACATTTGCTTTGACGCATGCCTATCTTATTCCCCTCTTTCCGGCGCTTGCGTTCCTCATCATCGGTCCCTTTACGCGGCGGGAAAAATATCTCTCGGCTGCGATCGCAGTCTTCATGATGTCGCTCGCATTCGTGTTCTCCATCTTTGTGGCGCTCGCGACGGTCGATCATCGGATCACCATGACCGATCCCTATGTGATGCAGATGCTGTGGGCGCGGGTCGGTGATGTGGCACTCTCGATGGGCGTCCTCATCGATCCGCTCACCGCGATGATGCTCGTCATCGTGACGCTCGTCTCGCTGCTCGTCTACATCTACTCCGTCAGCTATATGGCGCACGATGCGGGTATGGGACGGTTCTTCGCGTTTATCTCGCTCTTTTCGGCCGCGATGCTCGGTCTCGTGGTATCGGTCAACTTCCTCCAGCTCTATGTGTTCTGGGAGGGCGTCGGCCTCTGCTCCTATCTCTTGATCGGGTTCTACTATCAAAAGGTATCCGCGCGCGAGGCCGCGAAAAAAGCGTTCATCACAACGCGCATCGGCGACTTCGGCATGCTGGTCGGCATCCTGCTCGTGCAGATGACGTTCGGCACGATGGACTTCATCGAGCTGCGCATGCTTGTGCCGCCGTATGCCGTCCTTGCGGGGACGGGTGTCCTGACGCTGATCGGCCTCCTGCTCTTTATGGGGCCGATCGGAAAATCGGGCCAGTTCCCGCTGCATGTGTGGCTGCTCGACGCGATGGAAGGGCCGACGCCGACCTCGGCGCTCATCCACGCGGCGACGATGGTCGCGGCGGGCGTCTTCCTCGTGGCGCGCGCGTTCTTCATCTTCAGTACCTCTCCCATGGTGATGGATTTCATCGCGGGACTCGGGGCATTCACAGCGCTCTTTGCTGCGGTGATCGCCGTGACGCAGCGGCGGTTCAAGGCCGTACTTGCGTATTCGACGATCAGTCAGCTCGGCTATATGATGATGGCGGTCGGCGTGGGTGCGTTCTCGGCATCCATGTTCCACCTCATGACGCACGCCTTCTTCAAGGCGATGCTCTTCCTCTGTGCGGGCGCCGTCATGCACGCGCTGCATGACGAGACGGACATCACGAAGATGGGCGGACTCTATAAGAAGATGCCGCTAACCTTTGCAGCTATGGTGATCGGCGTGCTCGCCATCGCGGGCATTCCGCCGCTCTCGGGCTTCTTCTCCAAGGATGAGATTCTCGCCGCCGTCATGCACGCGAGCACGCCGCTCTACGTCATGGCGACGGTGACGTCCTTCCTCACGGCATTCTATATGGCGCGCCTCCTCATCCTCGCATTTCTCGGTGAGAATCGCAGCGCATACGAGGCGCACGAGGTGGATGCGTTCATGCGCTGGCCGATGATCGTGCTCGCACTGCTGACGATCGGGAGCGGCCTCTGGGGCTATTTCGGCGGCTTCTCCCAGTGGATTCATGCGGGCGTGCCGCATCATGAGGCGATTGACGGGACGGTCGCGGGGACGAGTACGGTGCTCGCGCTCCTCGCGTTTGCCGCCGCCGATCAGATTTACGGCAGACATCGGCTGCGCACCGCGATGCGGCGGAGGAGCTTTGGCTTCCTTTATCGGGTCGTCTATCATAAGTTCTACATTGACGAACTGTACGGCTATTTCCGTACGCGTTTTGTCTACGGTACGGCGCGAATGCTCAAGTGGGTCGATGAGAAGATCTTCGACGGCATTATGCTCGGACTCGGCGGCTATGCGCTCGCAACGAGCGATCTCCTCACGGAGTCGGCCAACGGACAGGTACAGCGGTATGTCGTCGTCTTCTATACGGGCGTGCTCATCCTCCTGTGCTATGCGCTCTATTGGGGCGTACAGGTTCTTACATATCTGGGCGGAGGTGTGCGATGATGACAGTCCCGATTCTTTCGGTCATACTCCTGACGCCGCTTATGGCGGCGGGCGTCATAGCGCTGCTCCCGGGACGGCTGCACGATACGATTCGGCAGCTCTCGGCTGCGGCAATGATCGTCGCCGCGCTTCTCACACTCTTCGTCTATGCGGACTATGATATGGCGCGTGGCGGCATGCAGTACACCGAGTACATCCCGTGGATTACGGATCTCGGCGTCGCGTATGCGCTCGGCGTCGACGGCATCTCGCTGCCCATGCTGCTTCTGTCGAGCGTCGTGGGACTGGCCGCCGTGTTCAGCTCGTGGAACGTCGAAAAGCGGGTCAAGGAGTATTTCGTCCTACTCCTCATCGTGATCGCGGGCGTCTCGGGCGCGTTCCTCGCACGCGATATGTTCCTCTTCCTCGTGCTCTGCGAGATGGTCGTCATTCCCGCCTATCTGATGGTGCTCATCTGGGGCTCCTCGGAGCGCGTGCCGAAGGAGCACGCGGCGATGAAGATGACGATCTTCCTGCTCGTCGGGTCCGCCTTTATGCTGCTCGGCGTCCTGTTGCTCTATGTGAGCGCGTATGAGTCGGGGATGCGGACGTTCGAGTTCGAGGCGCTCGCGTCGGCCGCGGCGGCGGGGCAGATCTCCTGGGAGGTGCAGGTGACCGCGTTCCTCCTGCTGCTCGTCGGCTTCGGGTCGCATCTGTCGATGTTCCCATTCCACATCTGGTCGCCCGACGGCTATGCGGGCGC
>CAUQAR010000143.1:0-4446 GCA_963515775.1 uncultured Selenomonas sp.
GGGCTACACTGATGGAAATCGGCGCGCAAAATCCTACGGCGAAAGTTTACGGTGTGGAATTGAACGCAGCTGCGGCTGCGATTGCACGAACTTATGCCGAAGTTCTGACGATGGATGTGGAACGCGTGGTTCCGGAAGAAATCTCGGAACGCTTTGATTACATCGTTATGGGAGATGTGATCGAGCATCTGCTGGATCCGTGGAAGGCGATTGCCAATATGCGGCAGCTGCTGGCGCCCGGCGGATGTGTCATTGCGAGTATCCCGAATGTTGCGCATATCTCCAACCTATATAATCTCTTGCGCGGCTTGTGGGAGTATCAGGATTTCGGGCTTTTAGACCGTACGCATTTCAGGTTTTTTACACAGCGGGAAATTGCCGTTATGTTTCAAACGGCCGGGTTTGAGATTGTAGACATGCGACCGCGTCAGTTTAAATTGCCCGATCCCATGATGAAGCTCCGCAGTGAATTGCTCGCGCTCCGCTCCGTTCAGGTGCGCATGGAGGATCTGGATTCTTTTCAATGGCTCGTTTGCGCGCGGCGAAAATAGTGTCGCATAATTTTTCTGGCATGCAGCCGTCATCTGCTGTATAATGATGCGGATGACGGCTTTTGTATTGGAGGCATGATATGCGAGGCGATGTGTTGGAGCTCCTGCGAGCAGCGGGCGGTTATATATCGGGAGAAAAGATGGCGACACAGCTCGGTGTGACGCGGGCGGCTGTGTGGAAGAAGATCGCGGCGCTCAGGGCGCAGGGGTATGAGATCGCGAGTGCGCCGCGCAGCGGGTATGCGCTGCGGTCCGCACCGGACCGACTGATTGAGGCGGAGATCGCGCAGGGGCTCGGGACGGCGCATATCGGTCGGCATATCGTCTGCCGCGGCGCTGTGGATTCGACGAATCTCATTGCAAAGGACCTTGCCCGCAAGGGCGCCGAGAGCGGTACGGTCGTCATTGCCGAAAGCCAGGGGACGGGGCGCGGTCGTCTTGAACGCCGTTTTTTCTCTCCGCCCGGCAAGGGGATTTGGGTGAGCGTGCTTTTGCGCCCCTCGTTCCTGCCGCAGGACGCGCCGAAGTGTACGCTCATGGCGGCGGTTGCAGTCGCGCGTGCGATGGAGAAGTTTGGCCTGCGCGCCGAGATCAAGTGGCCGAATGATATCCTTCACGACGGACGCAAGCTCGTCGGGATCCTCACGGAGATGAGCGCGGAGATGGACCGCGTGAATTACATTGTCATCGGCATTGGTGTCAATGTGAATATTGCTCCGGAGGATTTTCCGCAGGAGCTGCGCGGCATTGCGACATCGCTCATGCAGATGAAGGGGCAGCCGATTCCGCGCGTGGCCTTTTTGCAGGAGCTGCTGCGGGCGCTTGACGGACTCTATGCGGATGTGCAGCGCGATGGCTTTGCCCCCGTGCTTGCTGCATGGAGGAAATATGCTGTCACGCTCGGGCAGCCCGTGCGCGTTCTCGGCACGGCGGGGGAGACCTTTGAGGGCACCGCGGCGGACATCGACGAGGAGGGCGCGCTTCTCATCGATACGGCATCCGGGAGAAGACGCGTGCTGGCGGGGGACGTCTCCATCAGGCCCAAAGAATCGTCATACGGAGGAAAATAGTCTTGCTACTGGTACTGGATATCGGCAACAGCAACATTGTGATGGGCGCCTATGAGGGCAGAAAACTGCTGCGGCACTGGCGCATTTCGACCGATCGGCAGAAGACGGGCGACGAGTACGGCATCCTCATCAACGAGCTTTTTCGCTATCAGGGCATCCGCATGACGGACATCGAGGCCATTATCATCTCCTCGGTCGTGCCGCCGCTCGTCGTACCGCTGCGCAAGATGTGCGAGCGTTATTTCCACATTCGCCCGCTGATCGTCGGCCCCGGCATCCGGACGGGCATCCGTCTCAGCTATGAAAATCCGCGCGCCATCGGTGCCGATCGCATTGTGAACGTCATCGGTGCCTATGAGCAGTACGGCGGGCCGCTCATCGTGATCGACATCGGGACGGCGACGACGTTTGACATCGTTGCCGAGAACGGCGACTTTCTCGGCGGTGTCATCGCGCCGGGGCTTGGCTCCAGCGCGGATGCGCTGTTCCAGCGTGCGGCGCAGCTGCCGCGCATCGAACTCGTGCCGCCGAAGACGGTCGTTTGCCGCAGCACGATCCAGGGCATGCAGGCGGGCATCATCTACGGCTATGTCGGACAGATCGACGAAATCGTGCGGCGCATCAAGGAAGAGCTGACCCTCGAGATGAAAGTCGTTGCGACGGGCGGCTTCGCGCGCATGGTGGCGAAGGAGTCCAAGACCATCGACAAGGTGGATCACTTCTTGACGCTGACGGGCCTGCGTGTTCTCTACGAGAGAAATCAGCCGTGAATCCGCTGAAGCTCGGACCGTTTACCTTTGACGCTCCCGTCTTTCTTGCGCCGATGGCGGGCGTCACCGACACGGCATACCGTGTCATTTCCCGCAGTATGGGATGCCCGCTGGCCTTTGCGGAGATGGTCAGCAGTCAAGGCATTCACTATCGCAATGAGCATACGCTTCGGATGCTTCGTTCCGCACCTGCGGAGCGCCCGCTCGCCATGCAGATCTTTGCGAAGGACCCCGCCATGGCGGCCGAGGCGGCCGCGTATATCGAGGAACTTGGCACGGCCGATATTCTCGACTTCAATATGGGCTGCCCCGCGCCGAAGGTTGTGCGGAACGGCGAAGGTTCGGCGCTCATGCGCGACCCGCAGAAGGCGGCGGAGATATTGACGGCCATCCGTCGGGCGACAAAGCTGCCGCTGACCGTAAAGATGCGTCTCGGTTGGGACGACGATACGCGAAACGCCCCCGAGATCGCACGGATCGCCGAGGCTGCGGGCGTCGATGCGGTCGCCGTGCATGGACGGACGCGCGCGCAGTTTTACAGCGGCAATGCGGATTATGCGGCCGTTGCGGAGGTGAAGCGTGCCGTCGGGATTCCCGTCATCGTGAGCGGCGACATTCGGCGGCCCGCGGATCTTAGGCGTGCGCTTGCGATCACGAGGGCGGACGGCGTCATGATCGGGCGGGGCGCGCAGGGGAATCCGTGGATATTCCCGCAGCTCATTCACTACCTGCGCACGGGAGAGGAACTCCCGCCGCCGACGCCCGCACAGCGCGCGGTCGTTCTCCTGCGACACCTCGATCTCCTCGTTTCCTACAAGGGAGACTACATCGGCATCCGTGAGATGCGCAAACACGCCGCGTGGTACACGCGCGGCCTGCCGGGCAGCGCGGAGCTGCGTGCGCGGTTCAACCGCGCGGTTTCGCGCAAAGACTTTGTTCAGATCCTGCATGATGCGGGATATATGCGGTAGGGCGCCGTGCGACGCTTTGCCGCAATAGAAAGGGACGATCATGCGTGATACCAAGGAAAACTCTGTTTGGCTGAAGTATACGGAGACAGAACGAGCGGCGGTGGACACACTGGCGCGCGGCTATATCGATTTTCTCTCGACGTGCAAAACGGAACGCGAGAGCGTGACGGAGGCCGTGCGCCTTGCGCAGGCCGCGGGGTACCGCGATCTTTCGGATGTCGTTGCGCGCCGCGCAGCATTGCAGCCCGGCGACAAGGTCTATGCCGTCAATATGAAAAAGGCGATGGTCCTCTTCCATATCGGCGACGCGCCGCTCGAGGAGGGCATGAACATCCTCGGCGCGCACATCGACACCTGCCGCCTCGACGTTAAGCAGAACCCGCTCTATGAGGACGGTGGGCTCGCGTATTTTGACACGCATTATTACGGCGGCATCAAGAAGTATCAGTGGGTGACGATCCCGCTGGCGCTGCACGGCGTCGTTGTGAAAACGGACGGTACGTCCGTCGAGATCACGATCGGTGAAAAAGACGACGATCCCGTCTTCTGCGTGACCGATCTCCTCATTCACCTCTCGCAGGAGCAGCTTGAAAAAAAGGCGAACAAAGTCATCGAGGGGGAAAAACTCGATATCCTCATCGGCAGCATGCCGCTCAAAAAGGACGATAAGGAATCGGTGAAGGAGGGCATTCTCGCCCTGCTCAAGGACCGGTACGGCATCTTAGAGGGGGACTTCCAATCTGCGGAGCTGACGCTCGTCCCCGCGGGACGCGCGCGAGAGCTCGGCTTTGACCGCAGCCTCATCCTCGGCTACGGGCAGGACGACCGCGTCTGCTCCTATACGGCGCTCTGCTCCATGCTCGAGACGGCACGGCCGCGCCGGACGGCATGCACCCTCCTCGTGGACAAGGAGGAGATCGGCAGCGTCGGCGCGACGGGCATGCAGTCGCGCTTCTTTGAAAACATGGTCGCCGAGGTCCTCGCTGCCTGCGGGCAGGACAGCGCGCTGGCGCTGCGCCGCACGCTCGCACATTCCAAGATGCTCTCCTCCGATGTGTCGAGTGCCTATGACGCACTCTACGCC
>CAUQAR010000144.1:0-4356 GCA_963515775.1 uncultured Selenomonas sp.
TAGACATACCGCGGAGCGGCCGGTCGGCCGCTCCGATTTTGTATGCCTGCGGCGTTGACCGCAGGCGGAAAACTGCATATAATGGTAATAGAGAATTGATCCGCAGGGGGAGAAGATGTATGCGGCCGTGTGACATGAATCCGCTCAACGATGCGCTCTTTAAATATATCTTCGGGGGCCCGGAACATAAAACGGTGACGCTGTCCTTCATCAATGCCGTCCTCGGTCTCGAAGGAACGCACGCATTCGTCGATCTACAGTTCGTCGACCGCGTGCATACACCGCGCGTTTTGACCGGCAAAGAAACGGTACTCGATCTTTTCTGTATCGCAAGCGACGGTACGCAGGTCAATATCGAGGTGCAGGTCCGTGATCAGCGCAATATCGTGCGGCGCACGCTTTTTTACTGGGCGCAATGCTATCAAAGAGCCCTAAAGCGCGGTGATGACTACAGCATGCTGCACCGAACGGTCACAATCAACCTGCTCGGCTACTCTTTTCTGCCGCAGGAAGATTTTCACAGCAGGTACATGCTCTATAATCCAGAGGCGCAGCATTTGCTGACGAACGACATCGAAGTCCACTTTCTCGAGATGCCGAAGGTGTCAAAGGGAACGAGGCGCGGGATGCGCCTGCTGGAAAAGTGGATGATATTTTTAAACAACAAATTGACGGAACAGGAAATGGAGGCGTTGGTGATGAGCGAAGCGGCACTCAAAGAAGCGTGGGACGCGATGGAGGAGTTCTTGCAGGATGCGCGCAGACGCCGCGCGTATCAGCAGCGTGAAAAGGCGGAACGCGATTACATCAGCGCCATGAAATCCGCCCGGATCGAGGGACTTGAAAAGGGCAAGACAGAGGGTCTGAAAGAGGGCCTTAAAAGAGGACACACCAAGGGGCTCGCCGAGGGTGAAGAGATCGGCGCGCAAAAGGCAAGAAAGTCCATGGCGCTGAAACTGCTCCGGGCAAAGATGGCACCCGCAGAAGTCGCCGTGCTGACGGATCTGACGGAGGAAACGGTTCGGCAATGCGCGGCAGAGGACGCCGCGGAGACGCCATAATAGAGGCCGCCGGTTCAATCCCATAAGCAATGACAACGGGGCAGCCTGTGCCGATGAAAAGCACAGGCTGCCCCCTATTGATGCAATGATTCGTTGTCCCGCTCATCCCTCGACGTTCAGGACGATGAGCTTCTCCTCGGTGAGCTCGCGGATGGCGTAGGCGGGCCCTTCGCGGCCGATGCCGCTGTCCTTGACACCGCCGTACGGCATGTTGTCCATGCGGAAGGTCGCGCCGTCGCCGATGATGACGCCACCGACCTCGAGGTGCTCGGCGCAGTAGTTCGCGACGGTAAGCGATCGCGTGAAGACGCCCGCCTGCAGGCCGTAGCGCGTATCGTTCACGGCACGGACAGCGTCCTCGATCATGTCGTAGGGGATGATACTGAAGACGGGCGCAAAGGTCTCATCGCGGACGACCTTCATCTCCGGCGTGACGTCCGTGAGCACGGTCGGCTCGTAGAACGCACCCGTCCGCCGCCCGCCTGTGAGAATCCGCGCGCCCTGCGCGACGGCCTCCCGCACCCACGCCTCGATGCGCTCCGCCTCGCGCTCCGAGATCATGGGACCAATCTGCGTGTGCACGTCCATGAGGTCGCCGCCGCGGAAGCTGCGCGCCGCATCGACGGCAGCCGCACAGAATTCCTCATAGATAGAACGAGAGACGTAGATGCGCTGACAGGAAATGCAGACCTGCCCCGCGTTGACGAACGCATAGCGCGCGCAGCGCTCGGCCACCCAACGCACGTCCGCCACATCCTCGTGGACGATGTTGGCGGAGTTCGAGCCGAGCTCAAGCGAAACGCGGCGAAAGCCCACCGCGCGTTGGAGCGCCTTGCCCACAGGCACGCTGCCCGTGAAGGAAAACATGCGGATGCGCTCGTCCGCCGTGAGGAGGTCGCCGACGCGCCCGCCCGCGCCGAGCACGAGATTCAGGCAGCCCCCAGGCAGGCCCGCCTCTTGAAAAACGTCGCAGAGCATGGACGCGGTGATCGGGGTCGCCGAGGCGGGCTTATAGACGACGGTATTGCCCGCCGCGAGCGCGGGGCCGATCTTGTGTGCGGCGAGGTTGACGGGGAAGTTGAACGGCGTGATGGCGCAGACGACGCCGAGCGGCCGGCGGATCGTGAACGCCATGCGGCCCGCGCAGCCGGGCGCCCCCGCGATGGGCACGGTCTCGCCGCGCAGGCGCTTTGCCTCTTCCGCGGAGAGGATGAGCGTCTGATAGGCGCGGTCGATCTCGCCGCGCGCGTCGCGGATGGGCTTGCCCGCTTCGGCGGAAAGGGCCGCGGCGAATTCTTCGCGACGCTCCCGCATGAGATTTGCCGCGCGCAGGATGATCTCGTAGCGCTCGTAGGGGCTGAGCGTCACGGTGCGAAATGCGCGCTCCGCCGCATCGACCGCGGCGCGCACATGCGACGCGTCCGCAACGGCGATTTCGGCGATCACCGCGCCCGTCGCCTTATGACGGACGGGCAGCGTGCCGTCCCCCGCGGTGCGCACGCCGTCGATCAGCATCCGTATGGTTTCCATCGTGTGTCCTCCTTCCGCATGTGCCGCAGTCGGCGGCCCCGCTAGTCCTTAATCAGCCGCAGGGCCAGCGCTGCGTTGCGGGCCGCAAGCCCCCGCATCTGCGCGAGCAGTTCGCCGCTGGCGGCCGCAAATTCGTGCCGCGCATTCCACTTGCGGCGCACTTCCTTGAGCACGCTCGCCGTCGTGATGTCCTGCAAATCGTTGACGGGTTTCTCCCCAATGGAGCGCAGGAACCGGTCGACCTTCGGATCGTACGAGATGCCGATCATCGGCACGCCCATGACGCCCGCAAAGATCAGCGCGTGCAGCCGCACGCCGATCATGAGGTCCATATTCGCAACGAGGGAGAGCAGCTCGCTCGTCGTATACTCGTCCGTGAGGACGGTGCATTCCTCCGACGTCCACGCGGCAACGGTCTCGGCCGTGCGCACGTCCTCGGGGTACTGCATGGGGAGGAAGACGACGCGTGCCCCGAGCTCCCGGACGATGGCGTCGCTGATCTCGGCGAGCACTTCCTTATAGTGCTGCCACCCCTGCCAGTCGCGCACGGAGATGCCGACGACGGGCTTTGCCCCCTCCGCGCCGTAACGCGCGAGAATGGCGCGTCCCGCTTCCTTTCCGACCGGATGAATGCCGAGTACGGGATCGGCCGTACACTCCATCGGTGGCCGCGTGATGCCGAGCCGCCGGAGTTCTGCCATCGAGCCCTCGTCCCGCACGGTGATGAGCGACACGCGGTTGCCGATCCACCGCATCGCACGGCAGGCGAACCGACCCGTGACGGGGCCGATGCCCTGTGCGTAGAGCATCACGCGCTTGCCGAGCAGGAGCGCAAGGAAGATCACCGCCATGTAGTAGTACAGGCTGCGCCCGCTCGTGACGTTCTGCAGGAGGCTCCCGCCGCCGCTGACGACAAGGTCCGCACGGCGCATAACGCCGAGGATCGCACAGCCGTCGAACGAGCCGACCGCAGCCACGCCGTGCCTGCGGCGCGTATCCTCCGGGCTGGCGGAGATCACGGTAATATGAAGTTCTGGGTCTAGGTCTCCGAGCACCTCCAGCATCGCCGCGAGCATTGCCTCATCGCCCGCGTTCTTTGCGCCGTAGTACCCCGATACGACGATCCGCTTCATCGGGTAAAAAGCCCTCCGTTCCTTCGTTTCCCTTGTTCCGATTCGATGCCCGCAGGGCGCTTAGGCCGCCGCCCGCACCTTTTCCAGCAGCCGGTTCCACGCCGCGACGAGCAGGACGAGGACGGCGCCGATCGCGCCCCCGAGCAGGATGCCGCCGATGCCGCGCACGAGCGACATCTCGATCGGCGTGCGCATATGTGCAAAGGTCTCGACCATCGACCCCTGTCCGATGGTTGCGATGAGCACGAGGCCGAACACGAGCATGGTCGGCCAACGCCGCGCGGCCGCATAGATGCCGAGCAGGAACGCGGGATGCCCAATGAGGAACTCCTTCGTGCGCGGTCGCGCGTAGAATGCCTGCTCGAGGAAGGCCCGCAGCTGTAACTCGGCACCGGGTACGGGCAGCCCCGAGGTGTGTCCGCTGCGCAGGACGAGAACGACGAGACCGCCGAGGAGGACGAGACCGCCGAGCAGCGTCCCGACGCGCACAGGAGTAGCAAGAATCTCGCGCACCTGTCCCAGAACCCCCGCGGCGGCGTCATAGCGCCCGTCAAAGATGTCAAAGCGCTGCATGAACGCGACGGCGACGAGGATCATCGGCAGGACGAAGGTCAGCTTGATCCCGCGGAAGA
>CAUQAR010000145.1:0-4325 GCA_963515775.1 uncultured Selenomonas sp.
CTTCCTGATTCGTCGTCTTCGGACTCCAGCCGAGCAGCGCCACATAGTTGACGATGGCCGCGGCCGGATAGCCCATCTGCACGAGATCGTCAAAGCTCGTCGCGCCGTGGCGCTTCGACAGTTTGCTCGTCTTTCCCGTCGCTTCATCGCGCCCCATGACGGGCGCTAGATGCACGAACACGGGCGGCGTCCAGCCGAACGCCTCGTAGAGCAGCACATGCTTCGGCGTCGAGGTGATGAACTCCGTGCCGCGGATGATGTGCGAGACCCGCATCAGATGATCGTCGATCACGTTGGCAAAATTATAAGTCGGCATGCCGTCGCTCTTCATGAGCACCTGGTCTTCAAGCTCCGCATTCGGAATCGTGACATTGCCGTGCAGGACATCGTAGAACGTCGTCTCGCCTGTGAGCGGCATCTTTTGGCGGATGACGTACTCCTCGCCGCGCGCAAGATGCGCCTCTATCTCCGCCGGCGGGAGATCGCGGCAAGTGCGCGGATAGCCGCCGAAGGACTTGTCCGCGTCCTCTGCCTGTGCCGCTTCTTCCGTATGGCTGCAAAAACAGCGGTAGGCATGCCCCGTCTCGACGAGCTGCTCCGCGTATTTTTTATAGATCTCCATGCGTGCGCTCTGGACATAGGGACCGTAGTCCCCACCGATGCCGTCCGGCCCCTCGTCGGGGAAGATGCCCGCGGCGTCTAGCGTGCGGCGGATGAAGTCCACCGCGTCTGCCACATAGCGGTTCCGATCCGTATCCTCGATGCGCAGGATGAATGTCCCATCGTTCGCGCGCGCAAAGAGATACGCATAGAGCGCGGTGCGCAGGTTGCCGATGTGCATGTACCCGGTGGGGCTCGGTGCGAAACGGGTGCGGATCGCAGTATCCATCAAATCATTTCCTCTCAAAATATGTCATTGTATCCGCTCAGCCGCGCAGATAGCTGCACAATGCGCGGAACATGATGAGCGAGCTCATCGCGCCCGGATCCTCGATGCCGATGCTGCGCTCGCCGATGAGGGCCGCACGGCCGCGGCGCGCCGCGATTGTCTTCGTGTACTCCGCGCCCGCGCGCCCCGCATTCAGCGCATCCTCGAGGCACTCGCGCAGGCTCTTGCCCACGGCGTTTTCCGGCAAAAAGGCATCGCGGATGGGGATCAGCGTATCGAGCATGGTCTTATCCCCGCGCCTCGCGCGGCCGCGTCGCTGAATCGCCTCGATGCCGCAGGTGAAAAGCCTGTCAAAGCTCCGCACATCGAGACGCGTCTCCTCATTCACCGCTTCGCTGGCGCGCACGAACGCAATGCCGTAGAGGGGGCCTGCCGCGCCGCCGACATTCTCGATGAACGCGCGGCCGACATGATAGAGCACATCCTTCATCGGCGCATCTGCCGGCAGCTCCGCGATCCGCTCCTTGGCCGCGGTAAAGCCGCGCGCCATGTTCAACCCGTGGTCACCGTCCCCAGACCGCGCGTCCACCGCCGTCAGATAGTCCTTCTGCGCCATAATCGCAGCGACCACCGCGTCCACTGCATCACGAACATTTGCCATCTCCGTCACACCAGCTTTCTCCGGACATTTTGGAAGTTTTCTCAACATACTTCTGTCTATTATAGCACGGGAATTCTCATAGGAAAAGAGGGCAGCAGCACTTCTGAGTATATTTTCCGAAAACACAGATTTCATGGCCGTAACAAAATCTGATTCCTCATTTGTCAAGTCTTGCAGGCCATTTTTTTTTATGCTATCATAATGTAAAGAAAGGAGCGCCTTAGGTGTGCGTATGCCTTAGCAATGTCTAACCTACAGATCTTTTAGGGAACTCGAATTGATTTTGGTGGACGCGATGCGCCTCGGCGAACGCGAAAGCCGAACTTAGGGTACCCACCTGCTTTACGCAGGTATAGACATATAAGTCATACGGCATTTCAGACCCCTCTCTTGCGGTCAGGACGAATCCGCCCGTGCGGCGGCTGCGTTCTGACCTTTTTGCGTGCCGCGGAACACATCTCATAGCAGGATTTTTACAAAGAGACACGAATTAACATAGATAGTATACATTGTTTTGCACCGATTGATCAGGGGAGACAGAAATGCCGAATCCGGAGAAAATGAACGACGACAGTCCCGCGGCAGAGCAGCCGGCAAAACGGCGCGGCCGCCCGAAAAAAACCGTCCGGGAGGATCGCGAAGCGCCCGCCGCAAAGCGGCGCGGCCGTCCGAAGAAGGAGGAGACGGCTGCCGCCCACGGCACACCGCGCCGCGAACGCCCTGCCGAACTCGTCTTCGCGCTCGACATCGGCACGCGCAGCGTGATCGGCATCGTCGCGGAACAGCGCGAAGGCATCCTCCACATCATGGCGACCGAGCGCATGGAGCACAAGACGCGCGCGATGCTCGACGGTCAGATCCACGATGTGCCGCAGGTCGCCGCAATCATCCGCGAAGTTAAGCGCCGCCTCACCGCGCGCACGGGCCCCCTGCACAGCGCGGCCGTCGCCGCGGCGGGCCGCGCGCTCTATACCATGACCGCCGAAGCGCAGCAGGAAGTCACGGGCACGATCACCGCCGCACAGCAGCGGGATCTTGACTTCGCGGGCGTGCAGACGGCACAGAAGAAGCTCGCCCACTCCCATACGGTCGACGATCCGACGCGCTACTACTGCGTCGGCTACAGTACGATCCGCTACACGCTCGACGGCAACGACCTCAAGGCGCTCATCGGCCAGCGCGGCCGCCATGCGCAGGCGACGGTCATTGCCACATTCCTCCCGCGGCAAGTCGTCGACTCGATGCAGTCGGCGCTGCGCGAGACGCATCTCGAGATGCGCGCGCTCACCCTCGAGCCGATCGCGGGCATCAACGTCCTCATCCCGCCCACGATGCGCCATTTGAACCTCGTCCTCGTGGATATCGGCGCGGGCACCTCCGACGTCGCGATCACGCGCGGCGGCTCCGTCATCGCCTACGGCATGGTGCCGATGGCGGGCGATGAGATCACCGAGGCCATCTCGCGCGAATACCTCCTCGACTTCAACATCGCCGAGGACATCAAGCGCAAGGCTTCGGGCGGTCAAAACGTCGCCTTCACCGACATCCTCGGCATGAAGCTCGAGCTCACCGCCGAACAGGTCATCGCCGCCATCCGGCCGAGTGTGGAGCATCTTGCGGACGCGATCGCCAAGCAGATTTTGGAGCTCAACAACGAGCCGCCGCAAGCCGTGATGCTCGTCGGCGGCGGTTCCCTCACGCCGATGATACCGGAACTCGTCGCCGCAGCGCTCGGTATTCCCGCGGGCCGCGTCGCTGTCCGCCAGCCCGAGAGCGTCGACGGCGTGGCGGATCTCCCCGCGGAGCTGCACGCGCCCGACGCCGTCACACCGCTCGGCATCCTAAAGATCGCATCCATCAATACGCTGCACTTCCTTGCGGTGTGGATCAACGACATCGAGTACAGCCTGTTCAACTTCCGCGAGCTGAATGTCTCCGACGCGCTGCTCGCTGCGGGCATCAGCCTGCGCAAGTACAACGGCCGCCCCGGCATGGGCCTCATGATCACGGTGAATGGGGAGCGCCGCAGCTTCCCCGGCACGATGGGCACACTCGCGCAGATCACGATCGACGGCAAGAGCGCAGATCTTGACTCGCCCATTCATGACGACTGCCGCATCAAACTCGTCGCAGGCGAAAACGGCACGCAGCCGGAGGTGCGTCTCAGCGAAGTCACAGGCACCGCGGACGACTACAGCGTCACGCTGAACGGCACGGAGGTCCGCGTCGCGGCGAGCATTCTCGTCAACGATGCCCCTGCCGAGGGAGATCCCCTGCTGCGCGACGGAGATGTCGTGACCTCACGGCGTGAGCGCACACTCGGCGAAGTGCTGCGCAGCGCGGAACTGCCGCCCGCAGGCCGCCGTATCTCCTATACGCTGAACGGCGAAACGCGCCGCTTCACAGCGCAGCCGAAGATCACCCTGAACGACGCCCCCGCGCCGCTGGCGACGATGCTGCGCGCAGGCGACGTGATCACATATGAAGAGACTGCGGTCCCAACCGTTGCGGCTGTGCTGGACTTCTCCGCAGCCGCCTCGTATGCGGTGATCACCTATGAGGGCTGCACGCATCGCGTGCCTGCCGCGGGCTTCAGTCTGACCGTCAACGGAGAGGAGGCATCCCCAGACACCGTGCTCGAAGACGGCGCGGCGATCGTCTACCAAAAGGGGACGGGCAGCGCGAACGTCAGCGAGGCGCTCCTTGCGGTCGGCTTCACACCGCCGCCCGCGACCACCCGCGTCACCTTCACAATCCTCGTCAACGGCGCAAAGG
>CAUQAR010000146.1:0-4307 GCA_963515775.1 uncultured Selenomonas sp.
AGGCGGATGTCGTGCCGATGGTGCCGGGCGGCAAGCGGCTCGATCAGATGGTGCTGGGGGGGAGATAAGATGGATAAGTATTTGCTTGCGGTGCTTGTCGACAACAAGCCCGGCGTTCTCACGCATATCGCCGGACTCATCAGCCGCCGTGCGTTCAACATTGAAAGCATCTCCGCCGGCTATACGGAGGAAGAGGCGGTGACGCGCATCAATATCGTCGTCTCCGTCGCGTCAGAGAACGAGCTGCGGCAGGTTGTCACGCAGCTCTCGAAGCTGATCGACGTCGTGAAGATCGTCAATCTCACGCAGTTTGAGTCCATCACGCGCGAACTCGTTCTGATCAAGGTGCACGCGACGAAGGAGACGCGCGCGCAGATCATCGACGTGGTCAACATCTTCCGCGCGCGCATCGTGGATGTCGGTGTGGAGAACGTCGTCGTGGAGCTGACGGGGGACGCGAAGAAGATCGACGCGCTCTCGGAGCTGCTCTCCGACTACGGCATCATCGAGATTGCCCGGACGGGGGCGATCGCCCTTTCGCGCGGCCCCGTACCGGTCAAGAGAATGTGATATGTCATGGAGAAAGGAGTGCAGTCATGAATATGAAAAAATGGGGGCTTTTGCTGTTGCCGGCGGCTTGTCTCGGCCTCGCCGGCTGCGGCCTCACAGGCGGCAGCTCGGACCGCGTCGTCTATGCGAACTTTGACGATGCGGACGGGTTCTGCGGGCAGATCAAAGATGCTTTTGACCGTAAGGCAAAGGCCGATGGGATCCAGGTGGAATTCCTCGATGCAAAGAACGACGGCAATATACAGATCGACCAGCTAAACGAAGTCATCGGCAGCGGCGCGGGCGCGATCGTCCTCCTCGCTGCCGACGGCTCGAGTATTGTCAAGACCATCGAGAAGGCAAACGATGCGGGCATTCCCGTGATCACGGTCAACCGCAGCGTCGCGGGCGGAAAAGTGCTGCGCGCCTTCTCCGACGATAAGGAAGCGGGCCGCATGCAGGGCGAATATATGGCGGCGCATCTGCCGCAGGGGGCGAAGATCGTCTATCTGCAGGGGGACGGCACGCAAGGCAGCGCCGTAGCACGCTGGGAGGGCTTTAAGGAGGCCTGCCTCGACAAGCGACCGGACATTCAGCTGCTCTCCTTCGTCGATGCGGGCTGGAGCAAGGCGGAAGCGCTCAAGACCATGACGCTGTGGATGAGCATGTTCCCAGAGATCAACGGCGTTGTGGCGGGGAACGATGAGATGGCGCTCGGCGCCGTGCAGGCCCTCAAGGGGGCGAACCGTCTCGCAGGTTGTCTCGTCTCCGGCGTCGACGCTACGCCGTCTGGGCTTGCGGCGGTCGAAGCCGGCGAGATGGTACAGACCATCAAGCAGGATGCGAAGGGGCAAGGGGAAGCCGCACTCACGCTGGCGGAGGGCTTTTTGAAGGGCGCGCCGCCGTCCGCGGATATCTCCATTCCATTTACATCCATCACGCAGGAGAATGCAGCGCAGGCTGCAAACTGAGGAGGATAAGGCCATGAACATTCCAATGATCGGTGCGGATGCGTTAAAAGACTACAGCGTGCGCACGAAGGTGTTTATCCTGTCCATCGCACTTCTGGCCGCGCTCATTATCGTCGCCGCTGTCGGCATCTACTCGAATTACCGGGCGAAACAGTCGCTCGACGACATGTATCATCACAATCTGATGACGACACAGTACCTGAACGACGCGAATAACCGCCTGCGCAGGATCAGCGTCAACGTCCCCTATATTTTGCAGGAAAATATGCCGGCGGAAAACCGCAAGATTCTGGTCGACGATGTGCGCGGAAATCTGGACGGCATCCGTCACGATATGGAGGAGCTCAAGAAGATCGATACGAGCGAACGCGCGCAGGCGACGATCGACGAGCTGCAAAAAAATCTCGGCATCGCATCCGATAAGGTCGGCGCGATCAACAATATGGGAACGACGCCCGAGGATCGCATCGCGGTCTTTAACAATCTGTCCTCCCTCACCGTGATCTCGAGAAATATGGATGTGCTGACCCCGGACAATGTCTTTCAGGGCAAGCAGCTCTTCGAGGCGAACAACATCCGCTATGAGCAGACCGTGTATGTCTTTGCTGTGATCCTGCTTTTGGCGCTCGGCTTCGGCCTTCTCGTATCTCGTCTCATTGCGGACAATATCTCAGGGCCGCTCGCCACATCCATCGGACATCTGAACGCCGTAGCTTCCGGCGATCTCAGCCGCGAGATTCCCGCGGAGCTGTCGGCACGGCAGGATGAGATCGGCATCGTCGTGCAGGCGCTCGGGAAGATGCAGGGCTTCATGAAGCAGGTGCATGAAGAGGCCGAGACAACGGACGCCATGGTCGGCGAGCTCGAGCAGATGCTCCATGGACTGAATGCAGATACTCAGGATATGTCCGCCGTCACTGAGGAGATGTCAGCCGGCATGGAGGAGACGGCGGCGTCCACCTCCAACGTCCAGCATCTCAGTTCGGATCTGAGCACCGGCATCAAGGGCGCGGCGGATGCGGCCGAGCACAGCGAGGAATACGCACGGGAGATCGTGTCGCGCGTTGCGCAGCTGAAGACCGCGATGGAGCAGTCGCGGATGGGTGCGAACCGCATCTACGGCGAGACGAAGACGTCGGTCGAATCGGCCATCGAATCCGCGAAAGTCGTGGATCAGATCGGGCAGCTCACACGCGATATCTCTGAAATCGCGGAGCAGACCAACCTGCTCGCGCTCAACGCGAGCATCGAGGCGGCGCGCGCGGGCGAGCACGGACGCGGCTTCTCCGTTGTCGCGGGAGAGGTGGCGAAACTCGCCGAGCAGTCGCGTGAGACATCGGAGAAGATCAAGGGACTCACAGGGCAGGTGACCGACTCCGTGCAGGCGCTTTCGGAGGGAACCTACGACCTGTTGAAATTCATCGACGAGGATGTCGCCGCCGATTACAACCGCATGGATGAGACGGCCCATTCCTACGAAAAGGATACGGCGTACTTCCGCAGCACGGCCGAAGGTACCACGGCAAGCTCGAAAAAGCTGCTCGCGGCCGTCAATGAAATGAATCAGGCCATGGAAGAAATCCGCAATGCCACCCACGAGGGGGCCGTCGGCAACACGCGGATCGCCGAAAAAGTCGTCGGTATGGCCGAACAGTACGAAGAGATTCTCAGCAAAATCCAGACCTTCAAAGAAGGAACGGCGCGCCTCAAGAACCTTGTGGCGGCGTTCAAAGAAGCCTAAGGATATGCGGCCTTGCGCGGCACTTTGACTTTTTTGAAAAAAACTATTGACTTTTTGACTTAAATGAATTACTATATGAACCGTGAGTTAGCACTCGGTATATGAGAGTGCTAACGGAACGGAAAAACATTGCTATGAACTAGGAGGCAGATACCATGATTAAGCCATTGGGCGAACGTGTTGTCATTGAGGTTGCGGAGAGCGATGTCACGACGGCGAGCGGCATTGTGCTCCCCGACACGGCGAAGGAAAAGCCGCAGAAGGGCAAGGTCGTTGCCGTTGGCACGGGCAAGCTGCTCGATAACGGACAGCGAGCCAAGATGGAAGTCAGTGTTGGCGACGGCGTCGTCTTCTCGAAATATTCGGGTTCTGAAATCAAGGTCGACGATAAGGATTACCTCATCGTCCGCGAGAGCGACATCCTCGCAATTCTGTAATAGAACGCAGCTTTTAGGAGGCAGTATAAATGGCAAAACAGATTCTGTTTGACGAAGAGGCACGCCGCGCGCTGGGCCGCGGTGTGGATGCACTGGCAAATGCGGTCAAGGTAACGCTTGGCCCGAAGGGACGCAATGTCGTGCTCGATAAGAAGTACGGTGCGCCGACGATCACGAATGACGGCGTGACGATTGCACGCGACATCGAGCTCGAGGATCCGTTCGAGAACATGGGCGCACAGCTCGTGAAGGAAGTTGCGACGAAGACGAACGATATCGCGGGCGACGGCACGACGACCGCGACGCTCCTCGCGCAGGCGATGATTCAGGAAGGCATGCGCAACGTCGTTGCGGGCGCGAACCCGATGATCGTCAAGAAGGGCATTGAGTGCGCCGTTAAGACGCTCGTCGAGGAGATCAAGAGCAAGGCGCAAAAGGTTGAGACGAAGGCAAAGATCGCGCAGGTTGCGGCGATCTCTTCCGGTGACAGCGAAGTCGGCGATCTCATCGCAGAGGCGATGGAGAAGGTCGGCAAGGACGGCGTCATCACGGTGGAGGAGTCCAAGTCCATGGACACGAACCTCTCGGTCGTCGAGGGCATGCAGTTCG
>CAUQAR010000147.1:0-4267 GCA_963515775.1 uncultured Selenomonas sp.
GCGACGGCGACGAGGATCATCGGCAGGACGAAGGTCAGCTTGATCCCGCGGAAGATGTCGAACTCGAGGAAGTACCGCGTATCCGAGAGCGCGCCCGAGAGATAGGAGGCGCCGACGAGAGAGAGCGCGCTCGTGATGCCGAGCAGGATCAGCCCGCCGACGGCGATCCGCCACGCGGGGGCATCCTTCGGGAACCGTCTGCCGCGCAGGAGGTCGAGCAGTCCCACCATCGCGAGCGCGGGAAAGAGATTTGCACTCGCCAGCGCCGCGAGGATCCGGATCTTGCTCCCTGCGCCGAGCAGCACGGGCATCATGCCGATGAGCGCCGCGATCGCGAAGAAGAGCAGCACGGCCTTCCTGCGCCGGCTCAGCGCTGGGATGACGAGTGAAAGATAGAGCACCCCCGCGGCCGCAACGCCCATGATGACGAGCGCCCGCAGGACGCGCGGCGGCTCGTAGGCGGCGAACGTGCCCGCTCTGCCGATCTTAAGCCCCCGGGATGCGAGCGCTGCGCGCGTGTCGGCGAAGTATTTCATATTCGTCTCGAGGAGCGACATATTCGGCGCGGGCTCCTCGTAGATGCGCAGGAGGTTGATGCGGATGTTGCGCTCCTCGTCCGTCGTCACCCAGCGTTCGACGGCCGCGTCGATCTTGAGCTTTTTCAGCTCGTCCTTGGGGATGGAGTAGAGCCGCGCCACATGATCGTACCCGATCCCCTTTGCGATCTCGTCCATGCCCTGCTGCCGGTAAAACTGGAGCTGCGTCACGCCCTCGATGAGCCCGAGGTTCAGGTGCCGCTCCCGCATCTCGTCGATCGTCGTCTGGAGCGCCTTCGGCGCGCCGAGCGTCTCCGTCCCCGAGAACACGATGCCCGAGACGCGAATGCCGTCCATGCGCGCAAAAACCGCCCGCACATCGTCCGGCGTACAGGCCTCGTAGTTCGACGGGCGCGCGAGGACATCGAACCCGGCCGCGTTGACGGCGCGCATCTCATCGCTCGGCAGACCGATGTTGCGCTTCTCGAACGCTTCGTAGTAATCCTTGACGGCAACGACCTCATCGCCGCCGACCGTATATACCGTGACGCGCGCCGCACCGAAGCGCTGCAGGAGATCGTCCTTCAGCTCGGCATAGGCGACCGGATCATGCCCGACGATATAGATCTCCGTGCCGACGACCTTCCCGTCCTCGACGAGCGCACGCCAGCGCGGATCGGTCAGCATGCCGGCATGGTAGCGCGCGAGGATGTCCGCCCCCGTGAGCGCAACCGCCTTGCCGTTCACGTTAAACTTCTTGAACGTCGTCTCGTAGACGGCCAGCGACGTGATGCCCGCTTCTTTCGCCTCTCTGAGCACTTCGTCCGCAGGCAGTCCCTCGCGCGCGGCGAGTTCGAGGAGGCCCTCATAATCGATGGCGAGCTCCACCGTACGGCTGTTTTCCTCGATCACATGACGCTCGATGCCGATGACGAGCGATGCGAGAAATCCGATGAATATGGCTGCGAGCAGCACGGGGTGATAGTGAAATTTCTTCATGAAAGGTCCTTCTCTGATGCGGGAATTACGGCGCGTCCTTGCCCGCCGTCACGATCACAACGCCGTCGCGGGCCTCGACGCTCCGGAACGCAAGGCCGAGCGGCAGGGCGTCGGCACGGGCGACGACGATATCGGGAAAGAGAGAATCGAGGCTGAGCGCGTTCATGCCGCGCCCGCGCGCGGAGATGCGGCGTGCCTTGTAATAGAGATCGCCGGAAAGGACTTCGAACGCGCCCTCCAGCGTGATGTCAAAGGTCTGGCCGAAGGCCTTCGTCTTCGCCGTGGCGAGCACATTCCCGGGGGTGACGGTCACGGCGACGTCTTCAAATTTGCCCGAGGACTTTGTGATCAGCTCGCGGACGGCGTCCGCGTCGATTACGCCGCGCAGCTCCGCAGTCTCGGCCGCTGTGAGGACCGCCTTGTGCTCGGTCAGCAGCGGCAGGACATCGATATGAAGCCCCGTCCCCGTCAAGGTCAGTTCGCGCACGAATATCTTGCCGATGCGCCCCTGCCGCAGAACCCCGTCCACGGCGCCGATATCCCCGAAGACGAGACGCGGGCTGTCCGAAATGGAGATCTGCACATCCTCCGCCGCCGTCTGCTCGCGCAGGGCGTCCACAATGAGATTCGTGGCGATCCCCGGGAGGGCAAGCACCGCCCCCGCGGCAATGATAACGATGATGAGCAGAGTTACCGCGGCTTTCCACATGTGAACCTCCTTTGAGGAATCGTTATATACGGCTCAGTGTATCTTTCTCGCTGCTGCGCAAACAGCGCGGCAGTTCGTGCGTGAAAATCCCAGGTCATAATGCGGCTCAGGGTATCTTTCTCCTCGCTTCGCAAACGACGCGGCAGTGCAGTGTCGTTATCCGGCGCATTCCGCCGCACAGTCCTATGGACTGCAAAGCGGCGGTCTCACATTCCCCTCTTTAGATTGTCGAGGAGTCGCGCCGCTCTTCGGGTTTCATGCTTCGCAACATCGATAAGATACCCGTTCGCCGCCCCCACCTACTAAACGGCGGCATAATCCACATCACCGCGCGACGTTATGCGCGCGCACCGATGCGTTTGCACAATGACACCGCTAGGCGCGAAAAGCCCGCGTCACACCACCGCAACCTAAGCGACGTGCAAGCTTGGATGCAGAGCAAGGAACGAGAAAAATACAAGGGAAGGCGTAGATGAAACCTACGTCGACCGCAGTATTTTTCGCAGTGACGCAGCTATGCGCCAAGATCGCACGCCGCGCCTAAAAGTCGTGGTTGGCCTTTGCATTCAGATACGCCCTGATAAACGGGTCGATCTCCCCGTCCATAACCGCCTGTACGTTTCCCGTCTCGGCATTCGTGCGGACGTCTTTCACCATCGTGTACGGCTGGAACACATAGGAGCGAATCTGACTGCCCCACTCGATCTTCTGCTGGACGCCCTCGAGTTTGGCGATCTCCTCTTCCTTTTTCTCCTGCGCGAGCTCAAAGAGTTTGGCGCGCAGCATCTTGAGGCACTGCTCCTTGTTCTGGAGCTGAGAGCGCTCGTTTTGGCACTGCACGACGATGCCCGTCGGCTCGTGCGTCATGCGGACGGCGGACGAGGTCTTATTGATGTGCTGTCCGCCCGCGCCGCTCGCACGGTAGTAATCGACGCGCACGTCGTCCATGTTGATCGGCACCTCGACGGCGTCGTCGATCTCGGGCATGACGTCGCACGCGGAGAACGAGGTGTGCCGCCGCGCCTGCGCGTCGAACGGCGAGATGCGGACGAGGCGATGGACGCCCTTTTCGGATTTCAAAAACCCGTAGGCGTTGTGCCCCTTGATGAAAAGGCTCGCGGACTTGACGCCCGCCTCGTCGCCCGGCTGGAGGTCCGCCGTCTCGACGGTGAACCCGTGCCGCTCCGCCCAGCGCCCGTACATCCTGAGGAGCATCTGCGTCCAGTCCTGCGCCTCGGTGCCGCCCGCGCCCGCGTGGAGCGTGAGGATGGCGTTGTTCGCGTCGTAGTCTCCCGAGAGCAGCACCTCGATCTGGAGTGTCTCGAGGCCTGCGGCGATCTCGTCGAGCTCGGCGCGGATATCGTCTTCCATCGCGGGATCGTTTTCCTCGATGCCCATTTCGTAGAGGGTCTCGGCATCCTCATATTTTGCGGCAAGCGCCTTGTAGGTGTCGACGCCGCCCTTCAGATCGGCGAGTTCCTGATTGACCTTCTGCGCCGCGGCCGCATCGTCCCAGAACGTCGGCTCGCTCATCTTGTACTCGAGCTCGGCGATTTTCTCCTCCTTCGCGGGGATCTCAAGGGAAATGCGCATCTGATCCAGCTTTTCGCCCAAATCGTTGAGGATCGGTTTTAGATCTTCCAGCATGTTATTTCTTTCCTAAAATAAAATCAAAAAATATTCTTTTCCCTGACGGGGAAAACTTATAGTGAACCGTAAGCTTGGATGCAGAACAAGGAACAAGAAAAATACAAGCGACGTCGTAGTTAAGAGCTACGTCAAGCGCAGTATTTTTCGCAGTGACACAGTTATGCGCCAAGATCGCGGTTCACTAGGCTCAGGGGCATGTTTCGTGCCGCTGCGTAGAAAATCCCATGTCATAATGCGGCTCAGGGTATCTTTCTCGCTGCTCCGCAAACGACGCGGCAGTATGGTCATTGTCTTATCGATGATGACGCCGCACAGTCCATTGGACTGCACAGCGGCGTTCTAACACATCCTCATCTCGCCGGGAACCATGCCG
>CAUQAR010000148.1:0-4249 GCA_963515775.1 uncultured Selenomonas sp.
CGGTGGCCCTGGCGGCGCGCGGGACGCGCAGCATGTGGATGCGCGGTCCAACTGCCGCAGAGACCCCGACTGCCCACGGGGGGGGGGACAGACTCCGTCGATACCTATGAGCTGCCGACGCTCGTCATCTCCGGGGAACGCATGGCAGAGGAGATGCGCGACAGCTTCGTCGCGCAGGGAGGCTCGGTCGGTATCCTCGGGGAGAAGAGCGCGATGGAGACGCCCTTTTCGACGACGCATATCACGCAGCAGACGATCGCAGCATTCGGCGATCCGACGCAGCCGCTCGACAGTGTGCTCTCGGTCTCGCCGTCGGTCCGTCCGACCGCAAGCATTCTACACAACGACTTCCAGCTGCGCGGCTTTCGCTCGAACGGCAGCAGCAGCTACGTCAACGGCATCCCGGACATGTTCACGCAGTTCAACGCGCCGCTGCATGTCATCGAGAAGGTGGATGTGGTCTCGGGGCCGAACAGCGGCCTTTCGGGGACGGGGACGCAGTACGAATCGACGGCTGCGGGCGGTATTGTGAACTTTACGACGAAGCGTGCGGGCGATGAGGACATCACGCGGCTGACGCTGACGCATTCCGGGAAGAATCTTTTTGGCGGGTATTTCGATCTCGCGCGCCGCTTTGGCCGGAACCGCAGCTGGGGCGCGCGCCTCAATGTGGAGAAGGTCGACGGTGAGACGGCGATCGACAAGCAGCGCGTTAAGTCCGAAAGTGTCTATATCAACATCAATCGGAAAGGCATGCACAGCAAGACGAATTTCTTCACGGGATATCGGCAGAACGAGATCATCAATGGGCAGCGATGGTTCAAGCTCGGCGACAGTGTGACACGCTTTCCCGCAGTGCCGAAGGCGTCGCGCAACTACGGGTTCGACGGCATGGACAAGGAGAGCTACGGTTGGCTGATGACGCTGAATCATGAGCAG
This sequence comes from uncultured Selenomonas sp., assembly GCA_963515775.1. Classification (GTDB taxonomy): domain Bacteria; phylum Bacillota; class Negativicutes; order Selenomonadales; family Selenomonadaceae; genus Centipeda. The sequence goes on from CAUQAR010000148.1 coordinate 940, forward strand.
CAGTTCTCGAAGGACTGGAAGTATTTCTTCAATGCCGGAACGATGAAGAATAAGCTGAATCAAAATGTGATGTATCAGCGCAGTGCGATTACGATTCTCGATGATGCGGGCAATTTCGCTATCAAAGAACAGGCGACCTTGACGCCGCAGCGGGCACATTATGCGCAGGTCGGTGTGAGCGGCAGGCTGCATCTCGGTACGACGCAGCATGATCTGACGCTTGCGTTCGATAGGGCGTGGCGTGAGCGGGATACCGCGCGCGACAGCAGTACTGTCTATACGCTCGGGGCGGGCAATATCTATACGGGCATTTTCCATCAGACGACGCCGCCGACGCAGGCAAAGCCTGCATATCTTGCGAATAAGACGCGGATGAAGGGCATCTCTCTCGTTGATTCGGTAACGTATCGCAAGTGGAATGTATTGCTCGGTGTACACCATCATGCGGCGGATGTAGATGCGTACAACGCTGCGGGCAAGGTCACCTCGCATACGCATTCGAGCGCGACAACGCCGACCTATGCGGTGACGTATCGGCCGTCGGAGCAGGTCTCTGTCTACGGTAGCTATGCGGCGTATTTTGACGCGGGAACAATCGTCGGCAGCACTTACGCCAATAATAATGCGGTGCTCCCGCCTACGAAGACGAAGCAGAAAGAGATCGGCGTGAAATATAATAATCACGGCGTGTTCTATTCCCTTGCGCTTTTCGACATTGAGCAGGCAAACAATATCGATGTGAAACGCGGTGCACTCACATACAAGGTGCAGGATGGAAAGCTCCGGCACCGCGGCGTGGAGCTCGGTGTGAGCGGACGCATTGCGCCCAAGTGGACGACAGCGCTCGGCATGGCATACATGGACGCCACCTATAAGCAGGCGCAGAATCAGGCGCACAACGGCGTGACGGAGGACGGGCAGCCGCGCTGGACGGGGACGTGGATGGTCCGTTATGATGCCGACGAGCGCTTTAACGCGTTCGGTCGGGTCACCTATACGGGCAGTGCGCCGATTCTCTATGAGAAGTTCTGGGCGCCGTCGGTGACAGTCTTCGACGTGGGCGTGAACTATAAGACGAAGCTCGGATCCGTGCCGACGACGTTCGGCCTGACGGTCTACAATGTGCTCGACAAGGAATACTGGCTGGTTTCGCGCGACGCGAACAATCTTTATCTCTCGACGCCGCGCACCTTTGCGCTGACGATGTCGATGGATCTGTAATTGGACGAAATAGAGAGCAGGAGCTGTGCATTCTGCTCTTTTTCTATATCGCATTCGGAAAGGAGGCATTTGATGCGTATAGTTCGATGCGTGTTGTTTGCGCTCTTGATGCTTACGTTTGCGGGATGCGGCGGTCCCGTGCAGCAGGAAACGCGCGGCGAGAGCCCTACGGCGGACGATACGATCGTGCTCGCGGCCTATCGGCAGCTCGCGCCCGGGGAACAGGACGGATACTATTGCAGCAAGATTCTGGAGGTGTGGGAACCGCTCATCACGAACGATGAGGAGACGGGGCAGCCTGCGCCGTGCCTCGCCGAGCGCTGGGAGATGCTGGATGGCGGCCGCGTGTGGGTGTTTCATCTGCGCCGTGGCGTGCGGTTCCATGACGGTACGCCTTTTACGGCGGAGAGCGTGCGCGCCAATCTGGCTTGGATGCAGACGATACGCCCGTCGGCCTACTATCCGCGCAATATCAAGACCTACTATCCGGGGCTGACGAATGTTGAGGTGCTGGACGATACGACGGTACGGTTGACGTTTGCGCAGCCGAATGTGAATCAGCTCTATAATATGATGAATTTCGGCAGCCCGATGTATGCGCCGTCCTGCCTCGCAGAGGACGGGAATTTCTCCGGCGTTGCCCTTGGGACGGGCCCGTTTCGCATTGCGGAGAATGTGAAGGACCGCTATGTTGTGCTTGAGCGCAACGAGGATTATTACGACGAAAAGGCGCGGGCCCGCCGCATCGTGGTGCGCAGCATCCCGAGCGCGGACGTTCGCTTCGCAGCGCTGAAGGCGGAGGAGATCATGGGCGTGCTCGATATTGGCGCGATGCCGCCGGTGCTCGCGGAGGAGCTGGCGAAAGACGATCGCTTTGCCGTCTCGGCGAGCCGATCCATTATGGTGCGCTATCTCGCGTTCAATGGGAAAAAACCGCCGTTTGACGATGTGCGGATGCGGCGTGCGGTGAGTCTCCTGCTCGACCGAGAGATGCTCGTGGATGCGCTCTATCTCAGCTACGCGAAACTGACGGTGAACCTGCTCAGCATTTCGAGCCCCTTCTATCGGGACTTTCCGGTGCGGCGGGATGTGGAGGAGGCGAAACAACTCGCACACGAGGTGCTCGGCGACCGTCGCATGGAGATCGTTTATTCTGTCAATGCGGCTGATCCCATCCAAAAGGGAGAGGCAGAGTTGATCGCTTATTGGCTGGATGCGCTAGGACTAGATGTGCGCATCGAAGCGCTCGAGCAGCCCATACAGGCGGCGAAAATGCGGCGCGGGGACTACCATATGGCCCGGGCCCAGCAGGGGCTGCCGAACGGCGATCCGCAGTATATCTTTCAAGCGTTCTTCATGCCACGCGGCGCGCGCAATTCTGCCATGTCGCTCGGCTATGAGAGCGCGGAGGTGACGGCGCTGATGAAGTCGCTCGAGACGGAGACAGATGAGGAACGGCGGCAGGCGATCTTTGATCGCTTACAGGAGATCGGCGTGGCGGACCAGCCGGTCGCGCCGCTTTACTTTGATGAAAATATTGTGGTGTATAACCAGCAGCGTCTTACGGGCTATCGGGCGCTGCGCTACGGCGTTTCGCTGTCGGAGGTGACATGGAAATGAGCGGTTTGCGCGGTTATGTCTGTCGGCGTCTCCTCAGCATGGTTCCGGTGCTCCTCGGGATCAGCGTGCTGGCCTTTGCGCTTGGGCAGCTCTCGCCCGGGGACCCTGCGGAGATCATTTTGGAGGGCGCCGGGACGGGGGCGCCGTCGGCGGAGGAGATCGCTTCGCTGCGCGCGTATATGGGCCTTGACGAGCCGATCTACATGCAGTACGCACGTTGGCTCGGGCGCCTGCTGCAAGGGGACGGCGGGCTTTCCTATCATCTCGGAATGCCGGTGTTTACGGCGCTCCTGGAGCGCTTGCCCGTGACGGTGACGCTCGCTGTGGCCGCCCTCTTTTGGGCCGTGCTCGGCGGCATCGGGATGGGCCTTCTCATGGCGCGCCTGCGCGGGACGGTGTGGGAGCATTTGGTGCGCGGCATCACGCAGGTGCTGCTTGCGACGCCGTCCTTTCTCACGGCGATCCTGTT
>CAUQAR010000149.1:0-4137 GCA_963515775.1 uncultured Selenomonas sp.
CGCGACCCCCACCTTGGCAAGGTGGTGCTCTACCACTGAGCTACTTCCGCATCCTGCGCCGACAACTTCTGTCAGTCAACGGATATTATTTTAACAAGAGAACGAATTTCTGTCAAGGCGATTTTTTAGGCCGGGCGCCCCCGCACGCCGCGGTAATCAAGGGGCCGTCCGCATCGCGCTGCATTTTAGGCGCCGCCTTGGCACAGGTCCTGCGCGCAGCCTAAAAGCCTTCCATATACGAAACGGGGGCTGCCGCACTGATGGATGCGGCAACCCCCGTATGAATATCTTGCTTAAACCTTAAACTTATCCGTCTCCGTTTGCAGATCGGTCGCCATATCCGACAGGCTGCGGCTCGAAGAGGCGATCTCCTCCATGCCGGCCGCCTGCTCCTCAGTCGCGGCAGAGACGTTCTGCGACTCGCTGCCGATGCCCTTGGCCGATGCGTCGACGGTACTCATTCCCTCGATGATGGTACCCATATTCTCGCGCAGCTCGAGCACGCGCTTGCTCACCGCAAGCGACGCGGTCTTGACGTCCTCGACCATCGAGAGGATCTCCGAGAAACTCTCGCCCGTGGCGGAGACGTTCTCCTTGCCCTTCTCGGCCTCGCGGCGCCCTTCCTCCATCGAGGCGACGGCGCGGTCCGTCTCCTCCTGAATGCTGCGGATGAGCTCGCCGATCTGCTGCGAAGCGTTCTGCGACTCCTCCGCGAGCTTGCGCACCTCCTCGGCGACGACCGCAAACCCGCGACCGTGCTCCCCTGCGCGGGCCGCCTCAATGGCCGCGTTCAGCGCGAGGAGGTTCGTCTGTCCGGAGATGTTGGAGATGATCTCGACGATATTGCCGATCTCCTTCGAGCGCTCGCCGAGCTTACCGACGATCTCGCCCGTCTGCTGCACAGTCGTCGCGATCGAGTTCATCTGCTCGACCGTCGTCTGGACGAACGCGTTGCCCTCTGCGGCCTTTTCCGCAGTCGCCTGCGTCTGTTCACGCGCGCGGCGCTGGTTGCCGATCGCGTCCTCGAGACCGCGCTGGAATTCCTCGATCGTGCCGCGGCTCGTATTGACGATCTGCACCTGCTTCTCCGCAGCCTCCGCGACCTCGGTGATCGACTGTGCGACATTCTGCGTCACCTGCGCAGACTGGTTCGCGTTCGCCGTCAGCTCCTCGGAAGAACCCGCGACATTCGTGGCCGTCGTCTTGATCTTTCGGATCATCTTCTGCATGCTCTCGACCATCGTGTTGAACTGATGCGCGATATGCGCGAACTCGTCGTCGCCCGAGAGGTCGATCTTCGAGCGCAGATCGCCCGCCGCGATATGCCGCGCGCCCTCGAGGATCGTGTCCACCGACGACTTGATGCTCCGCAGGAGCAGCACGAGGATCACAACCGAGATAATGACCACAACCGTGAGCGCGATGATCGTCGTCATCCAAACGCCGGAGAACACCTCCTCGCTGTGCGCCATCTCTGCGCGCGCGAGACGCACACTGTCCTCTTTGTCCTCTTCGAGCAGATCGGTCATGCGCTTATAGACCTGCGCCTGCTCGTTGAACGCATAGTTGACGGCCGCCGCGCCGTCCCCGGCGCTCATGAGGTCCGTGGCGCGCTGGCGCACATCGGCGTACGACTTGCGTTCCTGCTTGAGCTTATCGAGGCGCGCCAGCTTCTGCGCGCGGTCCGCCTCATTCTGGAACGGCGCCTCGTTGATCGCCTTTTCATACTCCTCGTAGACCTTATTCAGCTGCGGCGTCAGCTGGGAGAGCAGCCCCGCCGCACGCGAGCGCTCGTCCTCGTTCGGCGCCGTGATGCGCATGAGCTCGTACTCGCGCCCGTCCGCCGAAAGCGACTGCAACTGACTGCCCACGTTGAGGACATGCGCCCACTTAAAGACGCTGACCGTGTTCTGATTCAGCACACTGCTCGCGTGATTCGCATAAAACCCGTAGAGGCCGAACATGACCACCAAAAAGCCCATGCTCAGCACAATTTTCTTTGCTACCGACATTTGCAGTTCCCTCCAAAAAACTTTCTCTCACGAAATACTTCCCAGGCTCTCAAAGTCCTAAGACTTTCCCAATGTTCTTTACATTATAGCATCACATCTTTCAAAAAACCATATGGAAACAAATATTTTTATATGATATACTGACGCTGTTGATACAACAAAATAAACAAAAGGACGGATAAACATGGCAAGAATGTTAAAAAAGCTGCAACAAAAGCCCGCACCCCAACAAAAGAAGAATTCCGACCGCCCGAAAGACAAGGGATACCTGCTCCTCGGACTGGTTATTTTCACCGCGACCGTCACGATCGCGGGATGGCAGGTGCTCAGCGCACTCAATCGCGCCATGTATGTGCTGCTCTCGATCTCGATTCTGCTGACCTACGCGAGCCGCTATCACGGACACAGGCTCACCGAGGTGCAGCATCTGATCGTTCGGCGCGTGAGCTTCGTGACGATCGGACTTGCGGCCGCGCTCTTCTTCGTGGAACTGTATCAGAGGTATGCCGCATGAACGATTTACAGCTTGCGGTGCTGCGCCGGAAACGCGACCTGCACATGATCCTCCCAGTTTTCCTCGTATCGGTCATTGCCTGCATCGACCGCGTCAACATCGCCTACGCGAAGCTGACCATGGAGCAGGATCTGCCGTGGCTGACGCCCGAAATCTTCGGCATGGGTGCGAGCATCTTCTTCGTGGGCTACCTCATCTTTGAAGTACCCGGCGCACTCGTCGCGGCGCGCTTCTCCGCCGCGAAGTGGATCGCGCGCATCATGCTGACGTGGGGCATCGTCTCCGCCTCGCTCGCGTTCATCGAATCTGAGACAGGGTTCTTCCTTTGCCGCTTCCTCCTCGGCGCGGCGGAGGCAAGCCTCTACCCCGTTATCTACTCGGTCCTCTTCCCCTCGTGGTTTACCGAGCGGGAGCGCGCGCGGGCGACCTCGCTCATGCTGACCTCGCTCATCATCTCGACGATCATCGGCGCGCCGCTCGCCGGGACGCTGCTCGGCATACCGCTCTTCGGACTGCACGGCTGGCAGGTGCTCTTCATCCTGGAGGCCGTTCCCGCGATCGCATTCGCCGTCATCTTCTTCTTTTGGGTCAAAGACCGTCCCACCGATGTGTCATGGCTGACGATGGAGGAGAAAGCCTATCTCACGGAGGCCGTCTCCCGCGAACTGCGGGCGGTGCAGTCCGTCCGCAAATACACCGTGTGGCAGGCCATGTCCGATCCCAAGGTGCTCCGGCTCTGTCTTATCTATTTCCTCTGGGTCATCGGGTTCTGGGGCTTTAACTTCTGGATGCCGACGGTGCTGAAGAGCCTTTCGGGCTGGTCAACCGCGCTCCTCGGCTGGGCCATCGCCATTCCGATGACGGCCGCGCTGCTCGTGCAGGTGCTCGTCGGCATATCCTCCACGCGCACAGGCGAAAAGATTCGGCATGTCGCGGGCGCGCTCTTCGTGGGCGCGATCGGGCTCGGGTGCAGCCCCTTTGCCACGGACTCCGCCGTCGCACTCTTCCTCATCTGCCTCTCCGCCGTCGGCATCTACGCCTCGATGGGCGTCTGGTGGACGATTCCAACGACCTTCCTCTCCGGTCCCGCAGCCGCAGGTTCCATCGCCCTCATCAACTCCTGCGGCAACCTCGGCGGCTGGGTCGGCCCCTATATGATGGGCTGGATCAAAACGAATGCCGGCTCGTTCGACCTCGGTTACTACCTCATGGGCGCATTCATGTGCGCCGCGGCCCTCCTCGTGCTGACTATCAAACGCGGTGCGGCACAGGAAAATCCGCCCTCATAAACCCGGCAAAAAAGAGGACCGATGCGCGAAGCAAAATCGTGCGCCGGTCCTCTTTTCGTATGCTGAAAATCCTCGCCGTCCCCTCAAACGTGTTACAACGGCGTATCAACCATACCAGAGCATGCGCAATCCATGCCGTGCCCGGTATCGATACACGCCGGCGCAGCGTCCGGTGACAAAGCGATACGGGAAAATCCCGTATCACACCGTCACCTAAGTGACGCGGAAGTTTCGATGCAGAGCAAGGAATTGATGAAAACGCGAGGAAGGCGTCTCCTTTCGCAGTCCTAAGGAAACGCTGATTTAATAGCAGCGTCTTCGC
>CAUQAR010000150.1:0-4064 GCA_963515775.1 uncultured Selenomonas sp.
TTTTGTGCTGCACGGCGTCACGGGCAGCGGCAAGACGCGCGTTTACATCGAGACGGCGCGCGCGGTGCGGGCCGTGGGGCGTCAGGTGATCGTGCTCGTGCCGGAGATCGCTCTCACGGGGCAGCTCATCACGGCGTTTCAAGAGGTGTTCGCGGGCGATATTGTCGTCATGCACAGCCGGCTATCGCTCGCCGAGCGCAACGACGCGGTCTTTCGCGTGCGGCGCGGGGCGGCGGGCATCATCATCGGCGCGCGGTCGGCGCTCTTTACCCCCGCAGAGCGCGTCGGCTGCATCATTCTCGACGAAGAGCAGGACATGTCGTACAAGCAGGACGAGTCGCCGCGCTACCATGCGCGTGTCGTCGCGGAGATCCTTGCGCGGCGCCACGGGGCACTCCTCGTGCTCGGCAGCGCGACGCCCGCGCTCGAGACATATGCGCGGGCGCGGGCGGGGGAACTGACGCTGCTCACGATGCCGGCGCGCATCGGCAGCCAACCGCTGCCGCATGTGCGCGCCGTCGATATGCGCGAAGAGCTGCGCCGCGGGCGGCGCACGGTCATCTCCCGCGCCCTGCGCGACCTCCTCACGGAGACGACGGCCCGGCATGAGCAGTCGATCATCATGTTGAACCGGCGCGGCTATGCGACGTTCGTCATGTGCCGCGCCTGCGGCACCGTGATCACCTGCGCACAGTGCGGACTGCCGCTCGTCTATCATGCCGGTGGAGCGCTTCTCTGTCATCACTGCGATCTGCGGGCCGTCGTACCGGAGACCTGTCCCGCCTGCGGCAGCCGTTATATCAAATACTTCGGCGCAGGCACGGAGAAGCTCGAAGAGGAGCTGCGCGAACTCCTTCCGGCTGCGCGCATCCTGCGCATGGACCGCGACACGACGGGGAGGAAACGCGCGCACGAGGAGATCCTCACCCGGTTTCGCAGTCGGGATTATGATATCCTGCTCGGCACGCAGATGGTGGCGAAGGGGCACGATCTCCCCGGCGTGCAGACGGTCGGCATCATCAGTGCGGACGCGAGCCTCAATCTGCCGGATTTTCGCGCGGCGGAGCGCTGCTTCATGCTCATCACGCAGACGGCGGGGCGCGCCGGGCGGCACGGGGCGCGGGGCGAGGTCATCGTTCAGACCTACAATCCCGCGCACTACGCCGTCCGATATGCCATGCGGCAGGACTATACGGGCTTTTATGAAGCGGAGATCGCGCTGCGGCGCGAGCTGTTCTACCCGCCGTTCAGCCGCCTTGTAAGGCTCCTCTTTCACGCGCCGCAGCGGGCGGCGGCGTGGGACATGGCGTCCGGGGTCGTGACCGCATTCCGCCGGCACTTTGGCGACGTGCCGGAACGCACGGTGATCGGCCCGTCGCCCGCGCTCATCGAAAAGGAGCGGAATGAATATCGATTCGTCGTGCTGATCAAGACGGACGCGCTCGCGCCCGTGCAGGAATTTTTGCGCGGACAGGAGCTGCATCTGCGGAATGATACGGCAATTGACATCGATCCCATGGCGATTTTTTGAAAAAATCATTGAATATGAGTGAAAATCCTGCTAATCTTGAAACCAATAGAGCAATGGAGGCATCCGAATGGTGACGGTTTTCGGCCGGGCAAAGATCAATCTGACGCTGGATATTCTGGGCGTACGGGAGGACGGCTATCATGAGATTGCGACGGTGATGCAGTCGCTGGCGCTCGCCGATACGCTGACGCTCAGCCGGCGGACGGAGGGCATTGCGCTGCATGTGGATGTGCCGGGGCTTACGGCGGATGCGCAGAATCTCGCATACCGAGCCGCGGCGCTGATCATGGCGGAATGCGGTGTCCGCGGCGGCGTCCACATCGATATCAGGAAGCGTATTCCGATCGCGGCGGGCCTTGCCGGCGGGAGTGCGGACGCGGCGGCGACGTTGCGCGGGATGAACGCGCTGTATGATCTTCGGTGCACGGATGCGGAGCTGTGCGCCTTGGGCGCGCGGCTCGGATCGGATATTCCCTTCTCGTTGGTGGGCGGCACGGTCCTTGCGACGGGGCGTGGCGAGGTGATGGAGCGGCTCTTTGATTTTCCGGAGACCGTTGTCTTGCTCGCAAAGCCGCCCGTCGCCGTCTCGACGCCGTGGGCCTACCGCGCCTATGACGCGCACCCGCCCGACGCGCATCCAGACAACGCGGCATTTTTGCAGGCGCTGGCACGGTCCGACGTGCGGGCGTGTGCGGCACTGGCCGTCAATGTGCTCGAACCGGTCACGGAGGCCGCACATCCGGCGGTCGCCGATTATCGCGCGCGCATGCGCGCCGGGGGCGCCCTGTGTGCCGTGATGTCGGGCAGCGGTCCGACGGTGTTCGGCCTCTTTGCGGATGCGGCCGCAGCGGACCGCACAGCCGCGGAATTCCGCAGGGAGACGGATGCCGAGGTACACCTGACACGGACGGCGGGCCGGTATGACGGACATGAGACAAATCGTATTTCTGAGTGAGCATTGAAGGGGCATTTATGAACGGAAAATTATCGCCGGTTGTCGTCAACAGCTATCAGCCGCTGCGTGAGATCGTCTGCGAGGTGCTGCGGGACGCGATTCGCAGCGGCGTATTGAAGCCGGGCGAATGGTTGAAGGAAAACGATCTCGCCGATGAACTGCTCGTCAGCCGCACGCCCGTACGCGAGGCGATCCGCAAGCTGGAACAGGAGGGCTATGTAGTGACGGTGCCGCGGCGCGGCGCCTATGTGGCGAGCGTATCCATACGCGACATCAACGAGATCTATGAGATTCGCGCGGCACTCGAATCGCTCGCGTGCGAGCTTGCGGCCGAGCGCATCACGGATGAGGAGCAGGAGCGGCTTGAGCGGCTGCTCGTCGCCATCGGACGCGCCATCGAGGAGCATGATATGGACCGCATTGTGCAGGCGGATATCGAGTTCCATGAACTCCTCTATCAGGCCGCACGGAATCAGCGGCTGCTCGTCGTCATCGGCAATCTGCGCGAGCAGCTGACGCGCTTCCGCACGATATCCATGTCGCATCCGGGACGCCTCAAGGCGACCCTTGAGGAACACCGCGCCATCGTCGATGCCATCGGCGCCGGGGACGCGCGTTTGGCCCGTAAGGTGGGCGCAAAGCATATGGAACATTCGGAACAGACCCTGCTCTTTGCGATCGAAGAGCAAGAGAAGAAGACCGGAACAACGCTTGTGAAGCGCAAGAATAAGAAGAGCAAAGGGCATGCGGAATAGGATCTTCGTGAGGACTGGAGGAGTATGATGTTGGACTTTATTACAGTCATATTGGCGGCAGGCAAGGGAACGCGCATGAAGTCAAAACTGCCGAAGGTGCTGCACCGTGCCGCGGGCAAGGCAATGCTACAGCATGTGATCGACGCGGCGGACGCGGCGGGCGCGCGGCGCAACATCGTTGTGACGGGCTTTGGCGGAGAGACCGTACGCAGCGCCATCGGCGACAGCGTCGAATATGTGGAGCAGCACGAGCAGCTCGGCACGGGACATGCCGTCTTGCAGACGAAGGAACTGCTCGCCGGAGAGCACGGGACGATCATGGTGCTCTGCGGCGACACGCCGCTGCTCACGGCGGAGCTGCTCGCACGCTTTCATGAAGAACATGTTCACGCGGGCGCGAAGGCGACCGTACTCACGGCGGTCATGCCGAACGCGAAGGGGTACGGGCGCGTCATTCGCCGCGGCAACGGCGAGGTCCTCAAGATCGTGGAGCACAAGGACGCCACGCGGGAGGAGCGCGAGATCCACGAGGTCAACGCCGGCATCTACTGCTTCGATGCGCAGGCACTGTTCCCTGCGCTCGCACAGGTGACGAACGACAACGCGCAGGGCGAGTACTATCTGCCCGATGTGCTGAGCATCATGCGCGACGCGGGGGAGAAGATCTGGGCCGTCGTTGCGGACAACTACGAGAGCACGCTCGGTATCAATTCGCGCAGCCAGCTTGCCGTGGCAGAGCGTATCCTGCGTCGCCGCAAGGTTGAGGAACTGATGGCGGACGGCGTGACGATCATCGATCCGCATACGACGTTCATCGACGCGG
>CAUQAR010000151.1:0-4049 GCA_963515775.1 uncultured Selenomonas sp.
GCGGCAATGGGCATATCTCATCGGCCAGCCCCGCGTCGATCACGGATTTTGGCATTCCGTAGACGACACAGGTCGCTTCATCCTGCGCAATGCAGTAGCCGCCGTTTTCCTTGATTTTACGCATTCCTTCCCGACCGTCGTGCCCCATCCCCGTAAGGATCACGGCGACGACTTCCTTCCCTAAATGTGCGACGGATTCGTACATCACGTTGACCGCGGGGCGATGGTTGCCGACGGGCGGCTCGTCGCTCAGCGCGATACGCCGCTCGCCGCCTTCACGAAGGATGCGCAGATGATGATTCCCCGGCGCGATGTAAACGCATCCCGGCCGGAGCACATCTCCGTCCCGTGCCTCCCTGACGGACACCTGCGAAATCCCGTGCAGTCGGTCGGCAAGCGCTCCCGTGAATCCCGCCGGCATGTGCTGAACGACGACGACGGGACACGGGAAATCGGCCGGCAGACTCATGATCACCGTTTGCAGCGCCTGCGGACCGCCCGTCGAGGAGCCGATCACGACAAGGCGCGCGCCGGGCGCCTCCCGGCTGCCCGCACCGTACAGGCGCCGCCCCCGTTCACTCATGGTTCACGCGCTCCACCTGTGCGCGTTGTACCTGAAAGAGATACCGGACGATTTTGTCCCGCAGGCCGCGCGACAGACATTGGAACTGTACGCCGATGTGGTAGATGGGAAGTTCATCCTCACGCTCAACGCGCGTGCAGCGCATCACCCGGGACATGAGCTCGACGGTTCCGACTCCGGGGATGTCGTTGATCTCGAGCGCCGCATCCGAATCGAGCGGCACGGCCTTCGGCCATGCGAACGCCATCCCGCTGCCGCTGAGGTCGATGGCCTGCACACGCACCGGCGCGTCAATTTGCCCCTCCTGATCGACCAGCCGAACCGTCACGATGAGGTTCACCTTCACACGGAAGAGACCGCGCTTTTGGAAGCGCTCCGCAATCTCCGGAATGGAAATATGCAGGACGGGAATGCGTCCCTCGTGGCGTCCATGGCTGCGGTAGGTGCTGAAAAAGCGAAAGTGGCATCCGTCCCCGGCTGCGAGCACATAGAGGTTCTCTCTGGGCTGGGGAATGACCGGAACATGCCGCTCATCCACAGGCATGGCGACAACGAGATCGTCTCCGATCATGTCTTCTACACGGCTGGTATAACCGGAGGTTCCCTCCTCGCTGTTTTCAAAGAATATTTCAAGCCGCTGTCCAATGGCCAAAATATCCCTTGCCTGTACCAATTCGCCCGCCATCTGAATTTTCCTCCTAGACTACGTTGAAAAGTTGAAAATTTGTTGCAAAAAACCCTTCCATCCGCGTTTGACCTTCATCTCTGTGCCGGTGATCAGCGCCTCTGCCAACGCCTCGATACAGCGCGCGGCGGCGCTGCCCGGATCGGCCTCGATGAGCGGTGTCTGTCGACGCACCGCCTTTGTGACCGCGGTGTCCTCAAAGACGTAGCCGAGACACTCCACGGGCATATGCAGAAATTTTTCCGCGGCGCGCCGGAGTTTGGAAACGACTTCCCTGCTCTCCTTCTGCTCATAGACGCGGTTGATGACGAGCCGGAGGTTCTTCTGCACCGCGTAGATGCTGTATGCCTTCATAACGGCGTAGGCGTCCGTGAGGGATGTCGGCTCGGGCGTCGTAACGAGCAGCACCTCGTCCGCGGCGAGGATGAAATCCATGACGTTGCGCCCGAGGCCCGCGCCCGTATCCACGATGATGAGATCGGCACGCGCGGCGCAGTCTGCGAGTTTCTGCTGGAGCAGCGCTTTCTCGGCGTGATCATAGTCCAGCGCCTTTTCGATGCCGGAACCGCCCGAGATATACTGGATGCCGTGCGGCGTCTCAACGATGACGTCTTCGAGCGCCACCTCCGGATGCAGCAGATCGAGCAGATGCCTGCGGGATGCCGCCCCGAGGAGCACATCCACATTCGCCATACCGAGATCGGCGTCGATGACGAGGACGCGGTGTCCCATCCGCTGCAATGCAATCGCGAGATTGACGGCGATGTTGGTCTTGCCGACGCCGCCCTTGCCGCTCGTGATGGCGATGACGCGCACGTTCGCCCAAGCCTCCGCCTGTGCGGCTGGCGTCGAAGCCGCAGCCGGAGCGGCGCCGTGTGCGGCATGTACCGCATCCCCCTCCGATCCGACCATCTGGCGCAGACGCGTTGCCTGATCTGTCATATCATTCCCTCAAAAGAAGTTCTGCCAGCCGCTGCGCCGTTGCCGGGATGATGTCGTCCGGCACGCTCTGTCCGTTAGACAGGAAGGAAAGCGGGAGCTCCTTGCCCGCAAGGAGGTTCAGCACCATGCCGACCGTCCGTGTCTCATCGGTTTTCGTAAAGATGATGCGGTCGGGGCTGCATGCGGAAAACCGCTCCATGATCTCCGCCGCGTCCTGTTCCTTCGTCGTGGCACTCACGACGAGATGCTTCTCCATACGCGGGTAGGCGGCGAGCAGTTCCTTCAGTTCCTCCATTTGGAATTCGTTATATTGGCTGCGCCCCGCTGTGTCAACGAGGATGAAGTCCTTGCTGCGGTGGCGCGTGATCGCCTTTCTAAGATCGGCGGAGGAATAAACGACCTCGACGGGGAGGCCTAAGATCTCCGCGTATTTTTTGAGCTGCTCCACGGCCGAAATACGGTAGGTATCGGCCGTGATGAGCGCTCCCTTGAGGTTCTGTTCGAGGACGAAGTGCGCCGCGACTTTGGCGAGGGTCGTCGTCTTGCCGACGCCCGTCGTACCGATGAAGGCCACAACGCGCGCGCCGTGCGGATTCTGCCGGAGCCCGTCCGTGAATTTCATCACCTGTGCGAGATAGCCCGCGAGCACGTCCTTTGCGCGCGGATCGAGACTGTCGAGATTGGCGTCCGCTATGGGGACCTTCCCGGCGAGATCCTCGCAGAGATCGTCGCGCACATCCTGCCGGTGCAGCGCGTCGCGGATGGAGACGGTCTCCTTCGGCTGATTGGCCGCCATCATCGAAGCGAGCATCGTCTTCATCTGCGCGAGCTCGTCCTCGAGCAGGCGGATGCGCGCCGCCGATGCGCTGTCCTGCTGCGCCGGCGGCTGCGCTGCGGGTGCCGGCAGCGGTTCATAGACGGGCTGCTGCACGGGCGCAGGCACGGCGGGCGGCGGCGCGGCATACTCCTCGGGGGCATAGGTCGGCTCCTGCGGCGCATACATCTGCGGCATCGCAGGCGCCACCTCCGGCGCATAGGCCTCGTAGGCCGGCAGCACGCCGGCCGCCGGCATGGCGACGGCCGTATCGCGCGCAGGCTGCGCATCGTTCATGCGATATTGGCTGACGGCATTCGTCGGCAAGATCGGTGCAGGCGGCGGCGTATAGGCGGCTGCGGACCGCGGCATCCGGGCCTGTGTCTCGTCGACCGCTGCCGTCACCTCGATCATCTCCTCTCCGCCGAGAACGCCGCCCTCGCGGTACTTTTTCGTATGGAGGAGGACGGCATCGCTGCCGAGCTCGTCCTTGATCTGTTCCATGGCCTCCTTCACCGAGGAAGCGCGCACCGTCTTGACCTGCACTTAGATTCTCACCACCCCAAGGATCTGAATTTCGACATTTTGTTCAATCTCCGCATGGGAGAGCACGATGAGCCCCGAGATGGACCGCTCCACGAGATTGCGGAAGTACGGCCGCACCGTCGGGCTCGTGAGCACGATCGGCTGATATCCCTGATCCGTGAGCTTGTTCAGCTCCTCCTGCAATGCCGTCAGGAGTTTCTGCATGGAGTCCGGGTCGAGGCTGACATAGGAACCGTGTTCCGTCCGCTGGACGCCGCCCGCAATCTTGTTCTCAAGGGCGGGATCGAGCGTGATGCACGGCAGAACGCCGTTCTGCACATTCTGCTGGGTAATGTGGCGCGCCATCGCGTGACGCACATATTCCGTGAGGATGTCCGTATCCTTGGTTGCCGTGCCGTAATCTGCGAGCACTTCGAGGATCGTACTCATATCGCGGATGGAGATGCGCTCATGCAGGAGATTCGCAAGCACCTTCTGCA
>CAUQAR010000152.1:0-4020 GCA_963515775.1 uncultured Selenomonas sp.
GCCTCCTGCCGCGCCGCCGGCATACGCCGCACGGGCGGCGCCGCTGCGATCGGCGCCGCGGGCGCGGGTTTGGCCAGACGACAGATCAACCCGTGCGTCCGAAAGAGCTCCTGTAGTTCGCGCAGCTCCTCCTTGGAAAAGAGATCCCGCGGAACGCAGACGAGCGTGCCGCGCAGAAAGAATCCGGAACCGGATTCGAGCTTCTTTTCAAGCTCCTCCATGATCTCCGAAAAAGACATATCGGCGGGAAATCCGAGCATCAGCCCGCCGTTTTCCCCTTTGATCTTGATCTTATCCTCGCTCATTTCCTTCCCTCACTCGCTCCCCGCAGTCTTTGGCACAATTTTTTTGTCAAGGCCGAACGCCGCCTCCAGAATCCTGCGCGCAATCGGCCCCGCGGCGACGGAGCCGAATCCGCCCTGCTCCACGATGACCGCCACCACGACATTCGGATTGGCATACGGCCCATAGGCGACGAACCAACCGTGATCGCGTCCCTGTGAATTCTCGGCCGTCCCCGTCTTGCCCGCGATATCGATGGGGAATCCCGCAAAGAGCGCGGTTCCCGTCCCGATCTTCGTCACGCTGTGCAGGCCTTCCTGCACATGGCGGATCACGCTCTGATCCACATCCAGCTGAGAGACGAGCACGGGATCGATCGTCCGCACCGTGCGGCCGTTCACATCCACGATGCGCTGTACGAGATGCGGCTTGTAGCGCTTCCCGTTCGCCGCAATCTCCCCCATGATCATCGCCGCCTGCAAGGGCGTGACGAGGTTAAAGCCCTGCCCGATCGCCGCGTCGAACGTCTCCGAGAGGTACCATTCGCCGTCCTCGTAGTTGTCCGCCTTATACTTGCGGTTCGGCGCCAGCCCCTCCGCCTCATAGGGCAGATCGATCCCCGTCCGCTCGCCCAGGCCGAACATCCGCGCGTACCGCTCGATCGTATCCACACCGAGGCGGTTGCCCATCTCGTAGAAATAGACATTGTCCGAATGCGCCATCGCCTGCTCGAAATCAATCCAGCCGAGTGCCTCGCCGGCCGCGTTCGTCTTTGGAATAATCCAGTGGCGTCCGGAATCGAAGATCTTTTCCTGCGGCGTGACCTTATGCTCTGCGAGCGCGGCCGTCCCCGTCACGATCTTAAACGTCGAGCCCGGCGGATATTCGCCCGTGATCGCCTTATTGTCCATCGGATGATAGGGATTGTTGTTCAGCACATTCCAGTTCTGCGTCGATATCCCGCCGGCAAAGAGATTCGGATTAAAGGCGGGCCGGCTGACCATCGCGAGGATCTCGCCCGTCTGCGGATTCATCACAACCGCCGCCGCCGCATGCGCGTGCACGGCCGCGAGCTGCTCATCCACCGCGCGCTCGGCCGCCTCCTGAATGTGCTTGTCAATCGTCAGGACGAGATCGTTGCCCGGCACCGGCGACTGCCGTCCGAGAATCTGCACGGGGCGCCCCGAGACGTCTACCTCGACCTGCTCGCCGCCGTTGACGCCGCGCACTTCCTTATCGTAGACGCGTTCGAGTCCGAACTTGCCGATGACGTCCCCCGACTTATACCCCTCGTCCTTGCGGCGCGCCAGCTCCTCCTCGTTGATCTCGCTCACATAGCCGAAGACGTGCGCCGCATACTCGCCGAAGATATAGTCGCGCACGGGCAGTACCTCGACGACGACGCCGGGGTAATCGTCCTTCTGCTCTTCGATGATGGAGACAATATCCGGCATCACATCATTCTTGATGCGGATCGGATCAAAGCCGACGTGCGCGTCGATCTTCTTCTGAATCTCCTCCACCGGCACATGGATCAGTGCGGAGACGCGCGCGATGACCTCCGGCGAGATCGGCTCCGTCAGAGGCAGCAAAGAGACCGTAAAGCCCGGCCGGTTCGTCACCAAGAGCTCCCCGTTGCGATCGTAAAACGTCCCGCGGGCCGCCTCCGCCGGAATGATGCGGATACGATTGCCCTCTGCGAGACGCGCGTACAACTCACCGTCATACACTTGGAGATATCCTGCACGGCCGATGAGCACGACGATGATGCACACGATCACCGCGCTCAGGAACTGTAGCCGTCCGCTGAAATCTTCATTTTCGTTCACAATTACACTCCGAGAATACCCTTCCCTAGCGCTTCGGCTCGCTCATGCGCTTATCCAGATGAAAGGTCGCCCAATGGATCGGATAGGCAAAGATCAACTGGAAGATCAGCAGGATAAAGAGCACGCGCCCCATATGCAGCAGCGGATGGAACCGGTAGCCGAGCAGATACACAATGACGGCCGAAATCACATATTTTGCAACGGTCGCCGCAACCGACGCCGTAATCGGCAGAAAGAACTGCTCCTTGAACACGCGGTCGGAAAACCGCCCGAAAAAAAGGCCGATCAGCGTCAGCGTAAACGTATGCAGGCCAAAGAAGGAACCCACGCTGAGATCCTCCATGAGCCCGAGCCCGAAGCCGACCAGCCCGCCCCATGCGCTGCCGCGCAAAAAGGCGTAGGAGACCGTCGCCAGGAGCAGCAAATCGGGAATCACGCCATACACCGCGATGAGCGGCAAAAAGGAAAACTGCAATGCGAACAGCACAATGAAAAAGAGGACGAAAAAACGATATCTCTTCACTGTCCGGCCGCCTTTTCCTGTGCCGCAGACACCTGTGCGGCTGCCGCCGCCCCGGGACTGAGCGGCATCGCCTGCACCGGATCCGGCGGCGCTTCGCGCGAGGCCATGATGATCGCCACATCCTCGAGCCGCTGAAAATCCACCGCCGTCTCTATGACCGCGATCTTGAGCAGGCCGCTGTCATCGCTGCGCTGCGATGCGACGCGCCCCACCATGATGCCCTTGGGATAGACGCCGCCGAACCCGGACGTGACGACGGCGTCGCCGTCCTCGACATCGGCGTTGCGCGGAATGTTGATCATCTGAGGCATATAGGGATTGTCCATCGTCCCCGTAACGATGCCCGTCACGCGTGATTCGGAGCGCTGGATCAAGGTCCCGACCGAAGAGCGCACATCGAGCAGGAGCTGTACCTTCGACGAGATCGGCCCGACCTCCGTCACATGGCCCACGAGTCCTTTCCCCGTGACGACGGGCATGTTTTCACGCACCCCGTCCCGCGCTCCGCGGTCAATGACAATCGTGCTGGTCCACAGCGCCGCATCGCGGCCGATCACGCGCGCGGCAAGAAGATCGAACTGATGCGCCGCCTGCTTATACGCGAGGAGCTCCCTCAGGCGCGCATTCTCCGCCGCGTACTCCTCTGCCGTCGTATTCTCACGGCGCAGCTGATCAATCTCATTCTTGAGCATTTTATTCTGCTCATGCACCGTCGCGATCTCCCAGAGATTCGCCGTCACGGACCGGATCTGCTGCCCGCACCATGAGAACGCCATCTCGAACGGTGCGAGCACAGTCCCCACCGTACTCGTCGACGCGGATGCCTGAAACCTGCCCCGGGCCGCAAAGAAAATGACGCAAAAAAGCGCCAGCAGAACGAAGAGCAGCGCCCAGATCTTATGTCCCGACTGCCTTGCCCGTCCGATCCGATCGATCATTGTTTCAATTTCTTCGAGGACATCACGACGCTTTTGAGGAGGCCGATGTTCTCGAGCGTCCGTCCCGTTCCCTCGCCGACACAAGAGAGCGCGTCCTCCGAGACGAGGACGGGCATGCCCGTCTCATGCGAGAGCAGCTTATCGAGGTTCGTGAGGAGCGCGCCGCCGCCCGTCATCATGATGCCGTGGTCCATGACATCCGCCGCGAGTTCCGGCGGCGTCTTTTCGAGCGTGTTTTTCACTGCGTCGATGATCTTGTAGATCGGCTCGTTCAGCGCCTCGCGAATCTCCTTCGCATGGATCGTTAAGGTCTTTGGCAGGCCGCTCACAAGATCCCGCCCGCGAATGTCCATCGTACGGTCCGTATCCGGCGTCACGATCGCCGTTCCGACGGTGATCTTGATCTCCTCCGCCGTGCGCTCGCCGATCATGAGGTTATACATCCGCT
>CAUQAR010000153.1:0-3982 GCA_963515775.1 uncultured Selenomonas sp.
CGTGCGATTTTCGGGGCAACGCATCTTCGGATGCAAAAATAAGCCCGGCATACGATTGGATTTCGTACGACGGGCTCGTTTCCTTTCTATTTGCTTGGCGCGCACCGTAGGGGCACGCATGATTTGTTGCGTCTCCCCACGATGATTTAGAACTTATACGTCACCTGCACACGCGTATAATTCCCCAGTTTGAAATTCTCGGCGCCGTAGAGGGTGTCGCGTTTATTGACGCCCTTCGCATCGAATGTGTCGAACGCTTCGACGAGGAGGTTCGGCATCGGGACATAGCCGCCGCCGATGGTGAAGCTCGCGATGCCGTCGAGGTAGCGGTCGGGCAGGCTCTCGGTGCCGTTGCCGCCGAAGAACGAACCGTGATCGAAGCGCTTGTAGGCGACGAAGGCGTTCCAACTGCCGGGGCGGTCGGTGTCGCTCTCTCCGATGTCAAAGCGCAGCACATAGAAGGAGGGGATTCCGCCCGCGGCTCTTCCGAGCATTTTGAAATCCGAGTTGCCGCGCGTGTGATCGTACACGGTCCCGCCGTTCATATAGCGGCCGAACGCAGTGCGGTTCTGTCCGTAGTCGAGCGATACGGCCGCGTTTCGTCCCAGGCGCAGCTTTGCGCCGACGCCGATCACAGAGGCGAGGTTGTCGAACGATGCGAGATCGTTGCCCGTACCGTGCGCAGCGGCATAGGTGCGGGACCGGTCGCTGACGGATTTCAGATACCACGCGGCGATGCCGAGGTCGGGCGTGACCTCGTATTTCGTCTGGATGAACAGCGCTTTGTCGATGGGCGGGATCGTATCGCGGCGTAGGACGGTCCCCGTAACGGGGATGACCTTCCCGAGGACGGATTCGAGTCCCTTGCGCGGCAGGCGGCTGCCGTCCTCCGTTTCCGCGCGCAGCGCATTGACGATTTTATCGAAATATCGTGACACGGGAACTGGAACCTTTGCTCTTTGCGCGTTCGGAATGACGCTGCCGCCGCCGTCCGTTGTGATCCCGTACCCTTGCTTGCGCGTGTCGTTCTGCTTCATAAATTCTGCTTTGAGGTCGCTGTCAAAGCCTTGGAACGTTTCGCCCGTACCGAGTTTTGACTGCGCAAGGCGTGCGAGCCCCTCGCTCAACGTACCGCCGTGCTTTTCCCACCACGCGTTCCGATATGCCGATCCGTCGCCCGCGAGCGGCGCGGCGTCGTTCCACGAGGTTTTCTCGTTTTTCGTTAGGAGCGATTCGGTTTTCTCCGGTGGGACATAACCGATGGTGCGATGACGCACGACGCCGTGCGCATCTTTATATGAATACGAAAGTGTCGATAGACTGGGAAGTCCCGGCTGATAGGCGTCATGGCTTTCCCGTCCGCCCGGTTGCTGTGTGAACAGGTCGTAGATGAATTTTTCTCCGTAGGCGGCCTTGGCAAAATCGAGCATCCGCCGCACGATGGCGTACTGCTCTTCCACCGTTGCGGCATTTTTGAGCTGCTGGTAAAAATTCACGAGATCGCTTGCATTCGGCACGATTTCCTCTCCCGCAAAATTGTCGCCGTTTCTCTTGAGACCGATGAATTCGTCTACGGTCGGCGCACGGTAAAATGTCTCGATGCTCGCGCGCGTGTAAGCGGAGTCGCTGACGCCCGTGCTGTGGCGGAAGGTACCGTAACCGACGCGTACCTGCGCCGCGCCGTCCGTCCAAACGGCGCGCGCGCCGTCGTATTCCTTGGCGAAGTAATAGCCCGTGACGCCCATCGGTTCGGTGAGCCGTCCGAGGGAGAGATCCCACTTTTTGACGTACTGCGTGAGATCGGCGTTCTCGAGCCGGACGTGATTGAGCCCGTGCGATCCGCCGATCTCGTGCGCCGTGTCGACGCCCGTCTGCCCCGCGGCGCCCGCGAGCACGGTCAGGTTCGTCTGCGGGGTGAGGCGGGCGTCTACACCTACGCGCAGCCGCTGAGAGAAGCCGTGTTCGGAAGCGTCGAGCATATTCCGTTCAGCGTCGCTGATGTCCGCTTTCGCCGAGGCGGTCGTCATCGGACGGTTCGTTCCGTTATGTGCATTCCAGCGCAGACGGTGGTCGCCGATGATCTCTGTGCCGACGGATTTCGTCTCGTCGAAGGGCTTTGTGATGAAGAAATCGCCCTGCCGCCGGACGGTATCTGCGAGCGGGCGCCGCGCCGTCCCGTCGCGCAGGGGAAAGATGCCGGCGTCCATAGTGCCGTCCTGTCCGCGCACGGCGCGCGACCTCGGCGCGAGGGCATCGAATTTCAAATTGACGCCGAGGCGGTAGACGCGCCCGCCGAACGCGCGGTCGTCGTCACGGTGGTTGAGTATGTTATCCACGCCGAGATAGACGAGGCCGTCCCTCCCTAGGCGTTTTTGCACCATAAGATTCCATAGCCCGAAGGTCTTTTTCTCATAGGTGATGTTCTTTTGGTCGGCAAAACGATAGCCGATCTTGGACCTAGTCGGGTCGTCTTTATCCGGACGCGAATACATGTAGTTGCCGCCGCCGGCGATGCTGTTGCTATCGAGCATCCGGATGTAGTAATCGCCCCAGAGCGTTGCCTGCCAGCCGTGCTTCTCATCGGTATAGGTGAGGCCGATGTCGAGCTTGTGTTGCGGCTTGTCGAGCAGACGGCGCGGCATATTGGGGTCGCTCTTGTTGATCGCATGGAGGAACGCGTAGCCGAGTTTTGCCTTCCAGCGGCTGCCCATCTTGTGCTCGACCTCGGCTTCGATGCCGCTGATCTCGGCGCGTCCGATATTTTTGAAGCTGTAGATCATATCGGGCGCCGCCTGCCATTTGTCCTGTCCTTTTATCGTCGATGAATTTAGCTCCGGCGAGAAATCCATGATCGAGCCGGTAAAATACGTCGTCATATAGTTGCGGATGCGATTGTAGAAGATGCCCGCCTTTGCGTAGGTGTTCCTGTTCTCGCCCTCGATGGAAAGGTCGATATTGACGGATTTCTCCGGTTTCAGATCGGGATTTCCCTGCCAATACCAACCGAGACGCGCGATCCCGCCGTAGGCGTTCGGATCGTCGGCAAGCATTCCATATCCCATCGGGTTGCCGCCGTACATCTCCCAGTTGTAGTACAGCTCGCCCATGCCGGGCTCCGCGTAGCCCGTGCCGATGTTCGCCTTGAGACGGCGGTGCGCGTTTCCGCGGACGTTGTGCGTCATGCCGAGATTCGCCGTCACATGCGATCCGAAGAGACTGCTGTGATCGAACCGCACGATCGGCATGAGATCGCGCTTCGTCCCCCACGCGCTGAGACGCAGCTTCCCCATCCGGCCGGAATCCGCGCGCAAAAAGGCATTCGCATAGGGGAAGACGTCGCTGTCGCCGCGCTCGCGCCTGCCCTCCACGTTAAAATGCAATCCTGCCGTCTTGGCCGGCTGCTTTGTGACGACGTTGATCACGCCGCCGATGGCGTCCGCGCCGTACTTCGCGCTCGCCGCGCCGCGGATGATCTCGATGCGTTCAACGTTCTCGGTGCCGAGGCGCTGGAGTTCATCCGCCGCGCCGTAATACTTCGCGAAGTCGCCCATCACGGGCTGTCCGTCGACGAGGATGAGCGTGTGCCGCGGCTCTGCGCCGCGGATGGGGACACCGACGCGGCCCATCGCGTCGACCGTACGCGTCACACTGACCTCGCTGAAGATGATGTCCTCGACGGACTTTGCCTGTTTTTTCGCGATCTCTTCCGCCGTGATGATGGTCGTGGACTGGGACTCGTATTTCGCCTCTTCCTGCGCGGCGTCAGCCTCCACATGAATATCAGCAGTAGAAAGACTGCCCCTCTCCCCTGAATTTTCGTCCGCTTAAACAGTACATATCGGTGCGGTGAGCCACGCGCAGACCGCACAGGTGAGCAGGCGATACATTGCTCGCTTTCCTTTGATGGTCGTCATCGAAACACTCCTTTAACTCAAACTTCGCAGATGAATAATCTGCTGTAACCCTTGAAATATCTATTGTC
>CAUQAR010000154.1:0-3918 GCA_963515775.1 uncultured Selenomonas sp.
ACCAGCGGTTGTTCGTCGTGCTCGCGTCCTCCATGAGGTTCTCGATCTCCATCGTGCCGAACGCGCGCGCCGTCTCGAATCCAAAGGTCGGCACGCCCTCCGGGAGCGGCAGGTCGTTGTCGATCGTCTTCGGCACATGCACGACGTTGATCGTGCGGCCCATCTTGCGCGCGTACTCCGAGATCGCCGTCGAGCTGAACGCCGTATCGTCGCCGCCGATTGTAACGACATGCGTGACGCCGAGCTCCGTCAGCGTCTCGACGACCGTGCGCAGATCGGATTCCTTCTTCGTCGGGTTGAACCGCGACATCTTGAGGATACAGCCGCCCGTGAGGTGGATGCGGCTGATGCTCGCAGGCTCGAGGCGCACATAGTTCTTCTCGCCGCGCGCGAGGCGCGAAAAGCCGTCATAGATGCCGAGCACGTCCCAGCCGTGGCGCGTCGCCTCAACGACCACCGCAGAGATCACACTGTTGATGCCGGGGGCGGGACCTCCGCCGCAGATAATCGCAATCACATTCTTGATACCAATCATGAGATTCCCTCCTCTTGGGAATTGTCTCTACCCTAAATAGATTCGACGATATGAAATGTTTTCCTTCTAAGAAATTTTCTAAAAGTTTTCAAAAGTACAAATTAATGTCGTCTCCGGCTCCGACGCCCGATATTCGTGACCGTTTTGCCGGGCGCTTTGGCCTTTCGACGTGCAGGTGTTCCGCCGCGGAGGGGACGCGGCTGTGCGGCACGCTGCGCAGGCTTCGCCCGCTGTGCTTTCTGCGGGGCGGGCTGCGGTTTTTTCCGTACCGCTGCGCGTGCGAGCCGCTCTTTGAGCGCGGCCTCGATCTTTCGGAGTTTCTCGTGCTGGCGCGCCGTGACGAGCGTGATGGCGCGCCCATACGCGCCCGCACGCCCTGTGCGCCCGATGCGATGGATGTAATCCGTCACCGTCGGCGGCAGATCGTAGTTGTAGACGTGGGTCACGCCCTCGATGTCGAGACCGCGCGCGGCGATGTCAGTGGCGCAGAGGATCTGGAGCTTTGCCTCTCTGAACCGACGCAGAACGAGCGCGCGCTGCGTCTGCGTGAGATCGCCGCTCAGCGCGTCGACGAGATAGCCGCGTCCTGCGAGCGCCATCATAAGCGCATGCGTACGCTCCTTCGTCGCGCAGAAGACCATGGCGAGATAGGGCGCCTCCTCGTTGATGGAGGCGCAGAGGCGATCGAGTTTTTCCCCCTCGTTCACCGAGACAACGACCTGCGCGATGCGCGCGAGCGTCGTCCGTTCTCCCTCGATTTTGATGCGGGCAGGATTGTGCATAAAGCGTTTCGTGAGCTGCACGATGCGCTCCGGCATCGTCGCGGAAAAGAGCGCGAGCTGGTAGTCCTGCGCCGCAGTCCCGAGCAGGGTCTCCACATCCTCGATGAAACCGCGCTTGAGCATCTCGTCCGCCTCGTCGAGCACGATCTTATTCACGCTGCCGAGGACGAGCGTGCCGCGCCGAACATGATCGAGCAGACGTCCCGGCGTACCGATGATGAGCTGCGGATGCCGCCGCAGCTTCTCCTTTTGCCGCTCGATATCGGCGCCGCCGTAGACGAGTGCCGTGCCGATCCCGCGCGCCGCACCGAGCGGCTCCGCCACGCGCGCCGTCTGTATCGCGAGCTCGCGCGTCGGGGCGACGATAAGCGCCTGTGCCGCCGCCCCCTGCGGCTTGATCTTCTCGAGGACCGGCAGGAGAAAGGCGAGCGTCTTGCCCGTGCCCGTCTGCGCCTGCGCGATGACGTCGCGCCCCGCGCGCAGGGGCGGGATCGCCTGCTCCTGCACGGGTGTCGGGACTGTAATCCCCCGGTTTTTGAGCAGCGCCGCAAGCGTCGCCGAGACGCCGATTTCTGCAAAAGAACTCATGATGAAAGTACCTCGGCGCCCGTCTCCGTGATGAGGATGGTATTTTCCCACTGCGCGGAGAGCGTGTGATCCTTCGTCCGCACCGTCCATCCGTCCTCTGCGTCCACGGTGACGTCGTACACCCCCGCGTTGATCATCGGCTCAACGGTGAAGATCATGCCCGGCACCATGAGCATCCCCGTGCCCGCTTCGCCTACATGCGGTACGAAGGGCTCCATGTGAAAGTCCTTGCCCACGCCGTGCCCGCCGAGCGCCGTCACGACGGAGTAGCCGTTCTCGTGCGCCCAGTCGCCGCACGCGGCGCTGACGTCGCCGAGGAAATGCCACGGCCGCGCCGCCGCGATACCGCGCTCCATGATCTCCTTCGTCACGCGCACGAGACGCTCTGCCGCAAGCGGCACCTTGCCGACGCAGTACATACGCGATGCGTCCGCGTAGTAACCGCCGAGGATCGTCGTCGTATCGACGTTGACGATGTCCCCCTCTTTGAGCACATCCTTCTTTGAGGGAATGCCGTGGCAGACGACGTCGTTGATCGACGTGCAGATGCTCTTCGGGAACCCCTCGAAGCCGAGACAGGCGGGAATGCCGCCGCGCTCTGTGATGTACGCGTACGCCGCGCGGTCGAGCGTCTCCGTATCCACGCCCGGCGCGATGAGCTCCTCCATGAGATCGAGCACGCCGTCGTTGATGACCGCCGCCCTGCGAACCCCTTCAATATCCGCCGCGTTGTTGATGATCCTGCGCGGCGGACGCACCTGCCCCTTCATCACATCGTAACGAATGGAGGCCACCCGCTCGTCAAAGTCCGCATGACATTTCTTGTATTTTCTCCCGCTACCGCACCAGCACGGATCGTTTCGATTCATTCCTTCGCCCCTTACTTTTAAATATTCTCTTTTTCATTATAGACCGAATCCGCATTTTTATCAAAGATTTTCTCCCGGTCTCCGTCTACAGCTCAGCGAGGGCTTGACATGGAGTACGCTATAGGCTACACTTACCGTGTTATTTCTCATCTGTTTCAAAGAAGGTAACCTGAATTGCAGTGCTCACGAAAGAAACTCTTGGCCGCCGTACTCCTCCTCTTCGGGCTGCTGGTCCTCACCGGCGCCGCACTCATGTGGTCGCAACGCAGCGCGATCCCCGTCCTCAACTATCATCAAGTGGAGCCGAAGGACGGCAATCCCCTCACCCTATGGCCGGAACAATTCGCGGCGCAGATGGACTATCTCGACGCCGAAGGTTACACCCCCATCACCATCGACGATATGATGGACGCGTACGAAAACGGCACGCCGCTGCCGAAAAAGCCCGTCATCATCACCTTTGACGACGGCTATGACGACAATTATATATACGCCTATCCCATCCTCCAAAAGCACGGGTTCAAGGCTACGATCTTCCTCATCTACGATTTCACAAACGCCTATCCGGGCTATCTGACGTGGGATCAGATCGACGAGATGAAGGCATCCGGACTCATCCGGTTCGAGAGTCACACCATGACCCATGCGAACCTCTCGAAGCTCACCTCTGCGGACGATCTGCGTCACGAGATCGCGGACTCCCGTCGCCTGCTCTCTGAAAAACTCGGCGGCGACGTGCGCTACATCGCCTATCCCGGTGGCGTCGTTAACGAACAGATCGAGACCATCACGCGCGACGCCGGATACCGCGGCGGCTTCACCGTCCACTATGGCCTGAGCAGCCCGACCGAGGGCGTATATCAGATGGACCGCATCCCCATCTTCGGCGCGAATGTCCACACCATGCAGCGCTTCAAGCTGCGCCTTGCGTGCGCGCCTCTCATCGCCCCGCTCGAGAATCTGCGTCTCTGGCTGCGTGCGGAGGGATGCCCATGGCTCGCATCCCTATTGATCATCCCCTAATTTTTTGAGAAAAATCTGTAAAAGGACAGGACAGAACTGAAAAAATAGTGTATAATGTCAGCATTGGTTATTGTGTTTAAGGAGGGCTTTTCATGGATTTTGAAGCACTGGTCAAGGCAAA
>CAUQAR010000155.1:0-3900 GCA_963515775.1 uncultured Selenomonas sp.
AGCCGCGCGGCTGTCCGCGCGGGACGACGTTCTCGTGGTATCTCTACAGTCCGCATCGCGTGAAGTATCCATATATGCGCGGCGAACTCGCGCAGCTGTGGCGCGAGGCACGGGCGCAGCACGCGACGGCGTTCGAGGCGTGGAAGAGCATTGCCTCCGATCCCGCGAAGAAGAAAAAATATAAGGAAGCCCGTGGGATGGGCGGCTTTGTGCGTGCGACATGGGAAGAGGTTTCGGAGCTGATTGCATCCTCCGTGCTCTATACCGCGTATACCTATGGCCCCGACCGCATCTTCGGGTTCTCCGTGATCCCTGCGATGTCCATGATCAGCTATGCGGCGGGCATCCGTTTCATGCAGCTCATGGGTGGCGTGGGGCTCTCGTTCTATGATTGGTATGCCGATTTGCCGCCCGCGAGTCCGCAGATTTGGGGGGAGCAGACGGATGTGCCGGAGTCGAGCGACTGGTACAATGCGGGCTATCTTATCACATGGGGCTCGAACGTTCCGCTGACGCGTACGCCGGACGCACACTTTATGGCAGAGGTACGCTACAAAGGGACGAAGGTCGTCTCCATTGCGCCGGACTATGCCGAGTCGTCCATGTTCGCCGACACATGGATTTCGCTCAAGGTCGGTAGCGACTCCGCCCTGGCGATGGCGATGGGACATGTGATTCTCAAGGAATACTATGTCGACCGCACGGTACCGTTCTTTATCGAATACACGCGCAAGTATACAGATTTCCCATTCCTCGTGCGCATCGAAGAACGAGACGGCGGCTACATCCCTGGGCGTATGCTCTCATCACGCGATATGGGACGTGATGAAAAGCACGCGGATTTTCGCTATTACGTCGTCGACGATAAGACAGGCGAGATCGTCATTCCGAATGGAACGCTCGCGGAGCGTTGGAGTTCGCAGGAAAAATGGAATATTCGCGAGGAGAACCGCGATACCGGGGCGGAGATCTGTCCTCGGCTCTCCGTGTGGGACGATCGCACGGATACGGTCGAGGTCGAGCTGCCATATTTCGGAAACGACCGCACGAAGCGGACGCTCACGCGCGCATTGCCCGTACGCCGCGTGAAGACGGCAACCGGCGAGGTGCTCGTAACGACCGTCTATGATCTCACACTTGCGAACTATGCCATCGATCGCGGCATCGGCGGCGAGAGTGCCGGCTCCTACGAGGACGACACCCCCTATACGCCCGCATGGCAGGAGAAGTATACCGGTATCTCGCCTGAGCTTGTCATCCATACGGCGCGTGAGCTTGCGGACAACGCGATCAAGACGAACGGACGCAGCATGATCATCATGGGCGGCGGCATCAATCACTGGTTCCACGCGGATGCCGTCTACCGCACGATCATCAATCTTCTGCTCTTCACGGGCTGCGAGGGACGCAACGGCGGCGGCTGGGCGCACTACGTCGGACAGGAGAAGCTGCGCCCGAACGAAGGATGGGCGCGCATCATGAGCGGTTCCGACTGGCAAGGACCGCCGAAACTCTTGAACTCCACATCATTCTATTATTTCGCGACGAACCAGTGGCGCAGCGACGAGATTCAAACGGATGCGCTTGCAGCGGCGAACGAGACGGCACGCTATACACATCCGGCAGATTACGCGATCCTCGCGGCGCGTCTCGGTTGGGCGCCCGCCTATCCGAACTTCAACAAGAGCGGTCAGCGGATTGCCGATGAAGCGGCGGCCGCAGGCGGCGAGGGTCTTGACGGCGTGAAGGACTACATCGTAAGGAGTCTCAAGGATAAGAGTCTGAAGTTCGCATGGGAAGATCCGGATGCGCCGGAGAATTTCCCGCGTAATCTCTTTGTATGGCGCTGTAACCTGCTCGGCTCGTCGGCAAAGGGAAACGATTACTTCCTCAAATATCTGCTTGGCACGGAGAACAGCATTTTCCAAGAGGAAGACGCTAAGGAACACCCGCGCGAGGTGAAGTGGAGGGAGAAGGAGGAGCTCGCACAGCCGGGCGGATCGCTCGAGGGCAAGCTCGATCTCCTCGTCTCACTCGATTTCCGCATGGCGGGCAACGCGCTCTACTCTGATATTGTCCTGCCGACGGCAACGTGGTACGAAAAGACGGACATCTCCTCGACGGATATGCACCCCTTCGTCCACCCCTTCCAACCTGCGGTCGATCCGCTCTGGGAGTCTCGAACGGACTGGGACATCTATCGGACGCTCGCCGAGGCAGTTTCGAAGGTCGCCAAGGAAGCGCAGCTAAAACCCTATACGAATGTCGTTGCCGTGCCGCTCGGGCACGACAGCGAGGCGGAGCTGGCGCAGCCGGACGGTGTCGTGCGTGATTGGAGCAAGGGGGAGTGCGAGCCGATCCCCGGCAAGACGATGCCGAATATCATGCAGAACGTTATCGACTATACGAAACTCTACGAGAAGTGGATTGCGCTCGGTCCGAATGCCGCAGGCAAGACGGCAAGCCACGGCAATACATGGGACTCGGCAGAGGACTACGAAGAGGTACGGGCGCGCAACGGCGTGATCCAAAACAAGGATTATGTCTCCTACGGGATGCCCTCTATCTACGAGGCGCGGCAAGCGATCGATGCGGTGCTCGGCATGTCGCCGACGACGAACGGACGCACGGCGGTGCGCGCATGGGAAGCAGTCGAAAAGCGGACGGGACTCACGAACCTCGTCCGCCTTGCAAAGGATCGTGAGGAGGATCGCTTTACCTATGACGAGGTGATCGTGCAGCCGCGTCAGACCATCACAGCGCCGACCTTTACGGGCAGCAATCAGAACCGCCGCTATACGCCCTTTACGACCAATACGGAGGAGCTTGTCCCATTCCGTACGCTGACCGGACGGCAGCATTTCTACATGGATCACGAACTCATGCGTGAGTTCGGCGAGGCGCAGGCGGTCTACCGCCCGATCCTCGACTTCCGCCCGATGAACAAATCGCTGAACGGGACGCAGAAGGAAATCACGCTGAAATACTTAACGCCGCATAACAAGTGGAGCACGCACAGCATGTACTTCGACGCACAGCAGATGCTCACCATGTTCCGCGGCGGGCAGAGCGTGTGGATGAGCGAGAAGGACGCGGCGGAGATCGGCGTGAAGGACAACGACTGGATCGAGCTCTATAATCGCAACGGCGTCGTTGCCTCGCGCGTCGTCGTCTCGCCGCGCATCCCGCAGGGCGCAGTCTTCATGCACCACGCGCAGGACCGCCACATCAACGTCCCGGGGTCGAAGATCTCCGGTACACGCGCCGGCACGCACAACACACCGACGCATATCCACATGAAGCCCACCCACCTCATCGGCGGCTACGGGCAGCTCAGCTATGGATTCAACTACTACGGCCCGACAGGCAATCAGCGCGACTCGTATGTCGTCGTGCGCCGCATGGAGGAGGTAGATTGGCTTGAAGATTAAAGCGCAGATTGCGATGGTCATGAATCTCGACAAATGCATCGGCTGTCATACATGCTCTATCCTATGCAAAAACGTGTGGACGAACCGGCGCGGCGCGGAATATATGTATTTTAACAACGTCGAGACGAAGCCGGGCATCGGCTATCCGAAAGAATGGGAAAATCAGGAGAAGTGGAAGGGCGGCTGGACGCTGAAGGATGGCAAGCTCTCCCTCGCGACAGGCTCGATGGTCAGCCGGCTCGCGAAGCTCTTCTACCACCCGCAGCAGCCCGAGATGGACGATTACTACGAGCCGTGGACGTACGATTATGAAACGCTCCTTCATTCCAAGCGGAAGAATCATCAGCCTGTCGCACGCCCACGCTCGCTCATCACACAGAAGCGGATGGAGATCAAGTGGGGGCCGAACTGGGAGGACGACCTTGCGGACGGGCAGTCGGCACGCCGCGATATTAACCTGCAAAAAATA
>CAUQAR010000156.1:0-3880 GCA_963515775.1 uncultured Selenomonas sp.
GTCGGACACTGCGCCTGCGTCCACGGCTGCGAGATCGAGGACCATGTGCTCATCGGCATGGGGGCGACTGTTCTCACGGGCGCGAAGGTCGGGCGCGGCTCCATCATCGCGGCGGGCGCCGTTGTGAAGGAGAACACGGTGATCCCGCCGAACTCGCTTGTGGCGGGGGTCCCCGGCAAGATCGTGCGCGAGAACATCGACCGCGTGGCGACGCTCCACGCGCAGGCGCTCAAGTATAAATGCGAGTGGGCGATCGAGTACGGCGTCTATCCCGAGATCGGCGGCGAGCGCTACCACGGCGAGAAGATCATCTGATGCCGCAGGAGGATGACGCCGCCGTCCGGCTGCCGCACGGCGGCGAGCAGCAGGTTAAGATGGAGATCGCCGCGATGATCCACGGCGGCGAGTCGCCGTACGACATCATCTACCATGTCGCACTGTGGCTCGAGCGCACGTCCGGCGAGCCGGGGTATGCCGCGTACATCGAGGAGCAGATGCGCGCGGTCTACGGTCTCGCGCTCATGCACATACGGCCGATGGAGGACGAGTTGCGCGACGTCGAGGCACGCCTCGCGCGCATCCGCGCCGCGTATGAACGGCCGGAATTCACCGAGGAGGAGAAGAAGCGCATCCGCTTTGCCATCGATCTGCACGAGAAGAATATCGCGCGGCTCAAGGAGCTGATCGCGCGCGCGCAGGTAAGCGGCACCTCAACGGATTTCCGGAAAAATTAAACAAAAACTTTGTATGTTTGTATCTCTGTATACCGGGCGCCCCACTGCTTGCGAGCATGAGGCGCTTTGTGATAGAATAGGGGCATTCCCCGCAGGCGGCGGACGTTGGATGCTGTAAATAGGAGGAAAATCATGAACATTTCTACCGTAAAGAAAATTTTTGCGGCAGGCGCAGTCTTCGTGCTCTCTGCTGCGCTCCTCGCGGGCTGTAACGGCGATTCGGCCGTGGAGGGGAAGAAGTTCCTCAACATCGGTACGGGCGGTACGGCGGGCACATATTATCCCATCGGTGGCGCTATCGCGGAGATCCTCAACAAGGAGATTCCCGGCATGAACGCGAGCGCACAGAGTACGGGCGCGTCGGTGGCCAACATCAACATGCTCAGCGACGGGTCCGTCGACCTCGCGACGGTGCAGAACGACATCACCTACTATGCGGTTACGGGGACGGAGATGTTTGCGGGCAAGAAGGTCGACGGATTGCAGGGCATCGCTTCGCTCTACCCAGAGACCTGTCAGTTCGTAACGCTCCAGTCCTCCGGCATCAAGAGCCTCTCGGAGCTGAAGGGCAAGCGTGTGGCGGTCGGCGCGGTCGGCTCCGGCGTGGAGGCGAATGCGCGTCAGATCCTCGCGGCGTACGGCATCACCTATGACGATATCGACGAGCAGTTCCTCTCGTTCGCGGAGGGGGCCAATGCACTGAAGGACGGCAATGTGGATGTCGCCGTTCTGACGGCGGGCTATCCGACTGCGTCCGTGCAGGACATCGCGTCGCAGAACCCCGTGCGGCTCCTGCCCGTGGACGATCAGATCGCGGATCAGCTGATCGCGCAGTATCCGTTCTACACGAAGACCGTCATTCCGGCGGGGACCTATGCGGGCTTTGACGAAGCGGTGCCGGGCGTCTCCGTGATGGCGATGCTGGTCGCGGGTCCCACGGTGAATGAAACGCTGGGCTACGATATCGCAAAGGCGATCTTTTCCCATCTGGATCGGCTGCAAGGCGCGCACGCCGTCGGCAAGCAGATCACGAAGGACTCGGCCAAGGCCGGCATGTCTCTGCCGATGAATCCCGGCGCGGAGAAGTATTTCGGCGAGTAAATGAGAGCCTATCTGATTGCCCTCGCGGCGGCCGCCGTGCTCGTCGCGTTTGACGTTTTTTCGGCGCCTGCGCTCGTCATGCGGACGGATACGGACTGCACGGTGCTCGCGGCGCAGATACGCGACGAGGTGCCGCTGACCGTCCGGTTCACCCACTCGGTGCAGAAGACGCCGGTCGAGGAGTTCCTCACGGTATCTGCGGACGGCCGGTTTCACCTCACGGGGACGCGCTACCGGTCGCACGGCGTGGGGCTGCCGTTTCTCGCCGAGGAGGGCGATTTCCGCATGGAGGGGGATTATTTTGTCCTCGACATGGACCGCGACTATCCAGCCCTTAGTCTCCGGACGGGCGTGGGGACGGAGCTGCGGATCGAGGCGGGCGGCCGCGCGTTCCCCCTCTATGAGATGTATCCCGCGGGCACGCGGATCGACCTTGCGGTGGAGCCGCTCTATCGAGCGCTTTTTTAGGCCGTTTTTTTGGGGGGCTGCCGGCGGGCAGCCTCACTTGTTTTCATGAAGGAAGTGAGGCCGTATGACTGACAAGAATACCGCAAACACGGATGCGATTCTCAAAAAGTATGATCGTGAAGCCGATACCGTGCACTACGCGGGACTCCCGCGCAAGATCGTCGCAGCGATTGCAATCGCCTTTTCCGTATTTCAGCTCTATACGGCGACCTTCGGCGTGCTCGACGCGCAGCTCCAGCGCGCCGTGCATCTCGGCTTTGGCCTCGCGCTCGCGTATCTGCTCTACCCCTTTCGGCGAAAGTGGACGCGGGACAGCTTCTTTCATCCCGTGGACGTCGTCTTTGCCGTGCTCGGCGCGGCTGCGCCCGCGTACATCGTCATCCAGTACCGCGAACTCGTGACGCGCGCGGGATCGGTGTCCGGGGTGGACGTGCTGATCGGCGGCCTCGGCATCCTGCTCGTCATCGAGGCGGCGCGGCGTGTCGTGGGCCTGCCGATGGTGACGGTCGTGCTCTTCTTTATCGCCTACGCCTTCCTCGGGCCGTATATGCCCGGCGTACTCGCACACCGCGGCCTTTCGCCCGAGCAGCTCATCGGGCATCTGTACTTTACCACGGAGGGCGTCTTCGGCATCCCGCTCGGCGTCTCCTCGACGTTCATCTTCCTCTTCATCCTTTTCGGCGCCTACCTTGAGAGCACGGGTCTCGGGAAATTTTTCATCGATCTCGCCAACGCCGTCGCGGGCTGGGCGAGCGGCGGCCCCGCGAAGGTCGCCGTGCTCTCGAGCGGGCTTATGGGCACCGTCTCGGGCAGCTCCGTCGCCAACGTCGTCGGCACCGGCTCGCTCACCATCCCGATGATGAAAAAGCTCGGCTACGACGCCAACTTCGCGGGGGCGGTCGAGGCGGCCGCCTCCACGGGCGGCCAGCTCATGCCGCCGGTCATGGGCGCGGCCGCGTTCCTCATGGCGGAGTTCGTCGGCGTACCGTACATCGAGGTCGTCAAGGCGGCGGCGATCCCGGCGCTCCTCTACTTTACGGGCGTCTGGCTCGGCGTGCACTTCGAGGCAAAGCGCAAGAACCTCAAG
This sequence comes from uncultured Selenomonas sp., assembly GCA_963515775.1. Classification (GTDB taxonomy): domain Bacteria; phylum Bacillota; class Negativicutes; order Selenomonadales; family Selenomonadaceae; genus Centipeda. The sequence goes on from CAUQAR010000156.1 coordinate 3,391, forward strand.
GGCATTCCGCGCAGCGAACTGCCGAACCCGCTGATGCTGCTCAAAGAGCGCGGTCACCTTGCGATCCCGCTCGTCGTCATCGTCTATCTGCTCGTCTCCGGCTATACGCCCATGCGCGCCGCGCTCGTCGCGATCGTGCTCTCGATCGTCTGCGCCATGCTGCGCAGTTCCACGCGTATGAAGCCGGTCGAGATCGTCCTCGGCCTGGAGCGCGGCGCGAAAGCCGTGCTCGGCGTTCTCATCGCGTGCGCGGCCGCGGGCATCATCATCGGCGTCGTCACGAAGACCGGCGTCGGCCTGCGGCTTGCCTCCGGCCTGATCGATTTCGCGGGCGGCATGCTGCTCCCCGCAATGTTCTTCACCATGATCACGGCGATCATCCTCGGGATGGGCGTGCCGACAACCGCGAACTACGTCATCACCTCGACCATCGCGGCCCCCGCGCTCGTGCAGATGGGCGTGCCCATCCTCGCGGCGCACATGTTTGTGT
>CAUQAR010000157.1:0-3805 GCA_963515775.1 uncultured Selenomonas sp.
GCGCTCTCCCCCGTATAGGTTGCGGATACGGCAACGGTCGGCGGAGAGATCTGCGGATACTGCGCGATTGGCAGAGAAAATCCTGCGATCGTCCCGACGATCACGATCATCAGCGCAATGACGATCGCGAAGATCGGGCGATGGATGAAAAATTTTGCCAAAGGGTCTCCTCCTTACTCCGCGGGCGTAAGTGCGCGCGTATTAAAGTCGGAGGAATCCCCCTCGATGGAGAATCCCATATCGTCCGCCGTCACCATGGTCACGGATAGATCGCCGCCCTCTTGGAGCGTGGTAAGCCCCTCGACGACAACGATATCCGAACTGCTTAGACCATCCTTGACGACGTAGTAGCTGCCGATTTTATCGCCGAGCGTCACGGTGCGCGCCTCGGCCTTGTTGCCCTCGCCGACCACCATGACGAACGATTTGCCGAGGAGCTGCTGGACGGCGCGCTCCGGTACGAGCAGCGCATCCGGGATCGTGTCGCCGACGAGGCTGACGCGGGCAAACATCCCCGGGAGTAGGAGGCCGTCGGGGTTGTCAAAGAGGGCCTTCACCGTCAGCGTCCCCGTCTGCGCGGCAAGCGCACGGTCCACGGTTGCGATATGCCCCGTGATCGGATACTTCGTGCCGTTCGATAGCGTCAGCTGCGCCACGACCGAAGCGATGCCGCCGGTCTTGGCGGCCTGCTCGACGAAGGTCAGATATTCGTTCTCCGAGAGGCTGAACTGCGCATAGATGGGGTTCGACGTGCCCATCGAGACGAGCGTCGTCGAACCGGCCGATACGAAGGTGCCGAGTCCGACGTCGTTCACGGAGAGCTGTCCGGACATCGGCGCATAGATCGTCGTATCGTCGAGGTTCTCCTGTGCCTGACGCAGCAGCGCCGCGTTCGCGGCGGCCGCGGACTCATAGGCGCTGACCTGCGCGCGCTGGGTCGTCAGGGTCTGCTCGGAGATCGCCGCATCGGCATAGAGCTGCTCATAGCGGCTCAGATCCATGCGCGCGTTGTTCAGTGTCGCTTCGGACTGGGCAAGCGTCGCCTGTGCCTGGAGGACTGCGCTCCGGTACTGGCGGTCGTCGATCCGGTAGAGCGGCTGTCCGGCGGTGACGAACTGCCCCCCTTTGACGTATTTCTCAACGATATTGCCGGAGACGCGGGACTGGATGTTCACTTCATCCGTTCCCACGATCTGCCCCGCATACACATGCGTGAGCGGCGTATCCTGCCGGAGCACATTCATGGCCTTGACCTGCGTCGCCCGGCTGCCTGCCTGCTTCTGAGAGCCGCAGCCCGCAAGCAGTGTGCCGAGCATCAGCACGGAAACAAGCGCCGCGATGCTCTTTTTGATGCCAAACAAATAAAAAACCTCCTCTTTGCCCCATTCCCAAGGCAATGCCTCATCTCTTCCAATGTTCTGCTGATGAATAAAGCAGGTCCGCATACGGGAACCTGCCATAGCAGTTTCATATTATCGGAGTACGCGAAAAATGTCAAGAAATGTTGTGTCCTCCGATGGGGAGTTTAACTCAAATTTAACGATGTCCGAGCTGCGCGAGCGCACGCGCCGCAGCCTGCTGCTCGGCCTCTTTTTTGCTGCGGCCCGTCCCCTCGCCCATCGGCGTTCCGCCGATGCGCACGCACACGGTAAAGCGTTTGTCGTGGTCCGGCCCGTGTTCACCGATCAGCTCGTACAGCAGCGGTGCGCGGCTGCCGCGCTGGATGTGCTCTTGCAGCACGGTCTTATAATCGCGCGTCACGCGCGTCGGCCGGATGCAGCGCATCTCCGTGGCCAGCTGCCTGCACACATAATCCTGCGCCGCGGGCCAGCCGCCGTCGAGATAGACGGCCCCGACCACGGCCTCAAAGGCGTTCTCAAGGTTGTTCTGCCGGTCGGCGCCGCCGCCCTGCAATTCGCCGCGCCCCAGCCGCAGGTATTCCCCGAGATCGAGCCGACGCGCCAGACGCGCCAGCGTCTCGCTCTGCACCAGACTCGCGCGCATCTTCGTGAGTTCGCCCTCGCTCGCATCGGGGAAGCGCGCATATAAATATGTGCTGGAGGCAAGCTCCAGCACGGCGTCGCCCAGAAATTCCAAGCGTTCATTATTCGGTATGGAATCCTTCGACTCGTTTGTATAGGAGGGGTGGGTCAGCGCCTCGTCGAGCAGCGCGGGATCGGCGAATTCGACGCCGAGGCGCGCGGACAGGCGGACGAGCGCCGCATGCCGCTCCTCTGTGATCGTATGTGCCATCGTCTTACTTCCGGAACTTTTGAATCACGAGGCAGGCATTGTGTCCGCCGAAGCCGAACGAATTGGAGATCACGGCGCGCACGGTCTTTGCCCGCGCCGTATTCGGCACATAGTCGAGGTCGAGCCCCTCGTCCTGCGTCTCATAGTTGATGGTCGGCGGGAGCATATCGTTCTCGACGGCGAGCGCGGATGCGATGAGCTCGACGCTGCCGGCCGCGCCGAGGAGATGCCCCGTCATGGACTTGATGGAGGAGACGGCGACGTCCTTTGCCGCCGGCCCCCAAACGGTCTTGATCGCCTCGGTCTCACACAGATCGTTCATATGCGTGGAGGTGCCGTGCGCGTTGATGTAGTCAATCTCGTCCGGCCGCAATCCCGCATCGTCGAGGGCGCGCTGCATGCACTTTGCCTGATATGCGCCGTGCGGCGCGGGGCTCGTGATATGATAGCCGTCCGAGTTCGAGCCGTAGCCGACGAGTTCGGCATAGATATGCGCGCCGCGCGCCTCGGCGTGCGCGAGCGTCTCGAGCACGACAAGGCCCGCGCCTTCGCCCATGACGAAGCCCGAGCGGTTCTTGTCAAACGGGCGGGAGGCGTGGGCGGGATCGTCGTTATGATCCGTGCAGAGCGCCTTCATGGCGGCAAATCCCGCGCTGGCCGCCTCCGAGATGGAGGCCTCCGTACCGCCCGCGATGACGGCATCGGCCTCGCCGCGCTGGAGCACACGGAATGCGTCGCCAATGCAGTTCGCGCCTGTGGCGCATGCCGTGACGATACATGATACGGGGCCGTGCAGGCCATAGTTGATCGCCACCTGGCCCGCGGCCATATTCGCGATCATCATGGGGATGAAGAACGGACTGACGCGCTCGGGTCCTTTGTCAAACAGGCGCGCATAGGTGCTGTGCATGGTCTCAATCCCGCCGATGCCGGCGCCGACATAAGCACCGATACGGTCGCGGTCCTCCGCATCGAGATCGAGTCCGGCGTCCGCGATCGCCATGCCCGCAGAGACGACTGCAAACTGCGCATAGCGGTCCATGCGCTTGGCCTCTTTTTTGTCGATCCAGCCGTCGATGCTGAAATCCTTCACTTCACCCGCGATCTGCGAGGCGTAGCGCGTCGCGTCAAAACGGGTAATCCTGTCGATGCCGTTTTTTCCGGTGCGCAGGGCATCCCAAAAGGCCTCTTTCCCGATGCCGATCGGCGTAATGGGGCCAACCCCCGTAATGACAACTCTATTTTCCAAACCAACCGACTCCTTTCCCGGAGCGTCGCCCGACACTCTAGTTTGCTGCCTCCAGCTGCTGTTTCAGCTCCTCGAATATCTCGTGAACACTCAAAATCCGATCGATGCGCGGCATGAATTCGCCCGTAAAGACGAGTCCGGTCTCCAGATCCCCCTGCTGCGCGCGCGAAAGCGCGCGGATGATGCAGAAGTGATGGTCGCAGTGCTTGAGGCACCGGTCGCAGACCGTGGGGGGGACGGGCCCCTCCATGATCCGCGCGGAGAACGGCGTGCGCACGGCACGGCCGGGCAGCCCCACGGGAC
>CAUQAR010000158.1:0-3758 GCA_963515775.1 uncultured Selenomonas sp.
TTCCCGCAGGGACGTCGTTTGCGGATATCGGCGGCGATCATGCCTATCTCGCCGCTGCGCTCGTGCAGGAGGGGCACGCACCCCGCGCCGTCGTCGGCGACCTCAGCGCGGGAGCATGTGCGGCCGCGCGGCGCACCGTGGAGGGGAGCGCGCTTGCGGACCGCATTGCCGTGCGGCAGGGCGACGGCCTCTCCGTGCTCGTCCCGGGCGAAGCGGAGGCGGTTGTCATCGCGGGCATGGGCGGCGCACTGATGACGCAGATTCTCGGGGCGAATCCCGGCGTCCTTGAAAGGGTCCGGACGCTCGTTTTGCAGCCGATGAACGGCGCGGCAAAGCTGCGCACATGGCTCTATGCGCACGGCTGGCACTGCGCGGACGAAGCGCTCGCACGCGCGGGCGGCCATATCTACGAGATCATCCGCGCACGGCGCGGGGCGCATGCAATGCCCGCGGAGGTATTCCTGCACGTCGGAGAAAAACTGGTCGAAAAGCGCGACCCGCTCCTCGGGGCATTCGTCAGCGAAAAGATTGCCAAGCTGCGCCGCGCGGCCGAGGGCATGGCACAGAGTGAAGAGGCACGCACGAGCGGCGCGTACCGCGAGACGACAGCGCAGATCGCGGCGCTTGAAGGTCTTTTGAAAACGCTGTGAGGTGTTTTAAGGGAGCGGCGCAGGGGCGCGTTTCACGCCGCAGCGCAAACGACGCGCGCGTATGAGATGCCGAGAATGCAGCTGCGCCGCACCGCCCGGCGGTCGATCATGCGCCGGGCAGTTCCGCGGCGCGGCGACATCGCAGTTCTCAGCGTGTATCTGGGGCGCGCCGCCCCTGCGGGGAATGCTAGGCGGCGTGAGAACGCATCCCCGTGCGCCGCATGATAAGTAACGTCATATCCCTTCAACGGGAAAACATACCGCTCTATGCCGCCCCCGTAGGGGCGCCGCGCTGTTGCGCCCTCCGTCGATTGACGGCGGCGTATCGTATCGCCGCACAAAGTCACACAGCGACGCGCCAAAATCCCGCCTCATATCGTAACCTGAGTGACGTGGAAGTTTCGATGCGTAGCGCGGAATGAGGAGAATGCGAGGGAGGCGTAGTTCATACCTACGTTGACCGAAGCATTCGACGATATGACAAAGCTAGGCGCGAAAATCCCGCGTCACATCATAAGGAGAAAATATGTTAAGTGCCCAAGTCATCATGAACGCCCTCGAACGCATCGCGCCGCGCAGCCTTGCCGAGGACTGGGACAATCCGGGGCTTCTTGTCGGGAGCTTTTCGCAGAAAGTGAGCCGTCTCATGATCGCGCTCGACGTGGATGATGCGGTCGTAGATGAGGCGATTGAGCGCAGCGCGGATATGATCGTCGCGCATCATCCCGCGATTTTCCGCGGTATGAAGCAGCTGCGCACCGATCTCCCGCTCGGGCGGCGTCTGGCAAAGCTTGTGACGCACGGCATCGCCGTCGCGGCCGCCCATACGAATCTCGACATCGCGCGCGGCGGGGTCAACGACGTGCTCGCCGCGCATCTGGGTCTTGAAAAACTCGCCGCGTTCGTCGTGACGGGCGAGACGGACGGCGCCGTGGAGAGCCTCGGGCGCATCGGGACACTGCCGGCGCCCGTCTCCATCGAGGACTTTGCAGCGCATGTAAAGAAATCCCTGAACGTCTCCCATGTGCGCCTTGCCGCAGCTCCTGATCGTCCCGTGCGGCGCGTCGCCGTCTGCGGCGGCGCGGGTGCGGAGTTCATCGACCGGGCCGTGATCCGCGGCGCGGACGTCTACGTCACGGGCGATGTGAAGTACCACGACGCCCAGCGCGCCATCGAGCAGGGGATGCACATCGTCGATGCGGGCCACTTCGGCACGGAGTTCCCCGTCGTTCCCGTACTCGCGGGGCATCTGCGCGCGGACCTCGAGCACGAGCGCGGGGAGATTGAGATTTTTATCACAAACAGACAGCAGGACGTCTTTCAAGTCGTTACATAAATATAGTAGGCATTGATCAAGAAAAGCTATCGCATCCAAGAAGGGGAGCTTTATGGAGCAGACGCATATCCGCAATTTTTCCATCATCGCCCACATCGACCACGGCAAATCGACGATCGCCGATCGTCTCATCGAGTATACGGGGACGCTCAGTGCGCGCGAGATGGAGGCGCAGGTGCTCGACAGCATGGATCTCGAGCGCGAGCGCGGCATCACCATCAAGGCGCAGACCGTCCGGCTCGACTATCGGGGCGAGGACGGCGAGATGTACGAGCTGAACCTCATCGACACCCCGGGCCACGTCGATTTCAACTATGAGGTCTCGCGCAGCCTGGCCGCGTGCGAGGGCGCGCTCCTCGTCGTGGATGCGGCGCAGGGCGTGGAGGCGCAGACGCTCGCGAACGTCTACCTCGCGCTCGAACACGACCTCGAGATTCTCCCCGTCATCAACAAGATCGACCTGCCGAGTGCCGAACCCGAGCGCGTGGCGAATGAGATCGAGGAGACCATCGGGCTCGATACGAGCACGGCGGTGTTTGCCTCGGCCAAGACGGGCATCGGTATCAAGGAGATCCTCGACGCCATCGTCGCCTATGTCCCGCCGCCCGAGGGCGACGCGGACGCGCCCCTGCGCGCGCTCATCTTCGACTCCTATTTCGACGCGTACAAGGGCGTTATCGCCCATGTCCGCGTCAAGGAAGGCAGCATCAAAAAGGGCATGAAGCTAAAGCTCATGGCGACGGAGAGGACCTTCGAGGTCACGGACGTCGGCTGCTTCCGCCCGCAGCCCGTGGATACGGGCGCGCTCGGCACGGGCGAGGTCGGCTTCATCGCGGGCGCGCTCAAGGACGTGCGCGACGTGCGCGTCGGCGACACCGTGACGAGCGCGGAGCGCCCTGCCGCTGAGGCGCTGCCGGGCTACCGCGGCGTGACGCCGATGGTATTCTGCGGGCTCTACCCCGAGGACAGCAAGGACTACGACAACCTGCGCGAGGCTCTCGAAAAACTCCGGCTCAACGACGCCGCGCTCGTCTTTGAGCCCGAGACCTCCATCGCGCTCGGCTTCGGCTTTCGCTGCGGGTTCCTCGGGCTCCTGCACATGGACGTGATACAGGAGCGGCTCGAACGCGAGTACAATCTCGGTCTCATCATGACCGCGCCGTCCGTCGTCTACCGGGTGTACCGCACGGACGGGCGGGTACTGGAGGTCAGCAATCCTGCCGATCTGCCGCCCGCGACGGAGATCGATCACATTGAGGAACCGTACGTCAAGGCGACCGTCATCGTGCCGAAGGACTACGTCGGCGCGGTCATGGAGATTTCGCAGGAAAAGCGCGGCATCTTCAAGACCATGGACTACCTCGACGCGACGCGCGTCATGATCATCTACGAGATCCCGCTCAACGAGATCCTGTACGATTACTTCGACCGGCTGAAGTCCGCCACGCGCGGCTACGCCTCGCTCGACTACGAGCTCATCGACTATCGGGCGGGCAGTCTCGTCAAACTCGACATCCTCCTCAACGGCGATCCCGTGGACGCGCTCTCGACCATCGTCCACCGCGACCGCGCCGTGGCGCGCGGACGTCAGCTCGCCGTGAAGCTCAAGGGCATCATCCCGCAGCAGATGTTCGAGATCCCCATCCAAGCCGCGATCGGGAGCAAGATCATCGCACGCGAGAACGTGCGCGCACGCCGCAAGGACGTCCTCGCCAAATGCTACGGCGGCGACATCACGCGCAAGCGCAAGCTGCTCGAAAAGCAAAAAGAGG
>CAUQAR010000159.1:0-3687 GCA_963515775.1 uncultured Selenomonas sp.
TCGAGATCCATGAATGCCGCAACGTAGTCGGGGTACTTCTTGACCTCCTTGACCTGCGTCTTGTAGAAGTCTGTGGCGTCGATATACTCCTCGGCCGTGCCGGCGCTCTGTGTGCCGACCGTCTTGCCCGCGAGACTCGCCTCATCCGCAACGCCCGTTTCGCCCTTGCGTACGAAGATGATCTGGCGATTGTCCATGTAGGGGTTCGAGAAGAGCATGTTCTCCTTGCGCTTCTCGGTGATGTCGAGCCCATTCCAGAGGATCTGTACGCGGCCGCTCTTGAGTTCGGCCTCCTTGCTCGACCAGTCGATCGCCTTGAACTCGACAGTGCGCCCGAGGCGCTTGGCCGCTTCCTTCGCGAGATCGACGTCGAAACCGACGATTTCGTTCTTCTCGTCCTTAAAGCCCATGGGCGGGAAATTATCGTCGAGGCCCACGACGATCGTCCCCTTGTCCGCGTCCGTCGCCGGCGCCGCAGCCTTGTCGGCGCCGCAGCCCGTGAGGAACGCTGCCGAACATGCCATGACGGCCGCACCTCGTAGGATGTTTTTCCAAGTCATCTGCGCATCTCTCCTTTTATATCGCTTTAGCAAGATAAAGTAATGACGCGGACTATTATAAGCGAAAAGGCAAAATTATGTCAAGTTTTATTTTAACACAAGCAGGTTTTTTTTTAGAAAGGTCGAAATACTTATAGATATCACATTGAGCGTAATTGACCGGGTAAACCGAGGGAGGGCTTACATTGCGTGCAATTTCCGTAGACGATCTTGAGAATGGAATGATACTTGCGCGGACGATCGTGAATGCCAAACGTGTTGTTGTCGTATCCGAGAACACCGAGCTGACGCAGGCACATATCACGCGTCTCAAGTTCCTGAAGATCCCCGTCGTCTACATCAAGGATGAGAACGAGCTGAAGGAAGAGACGTCGCCGATCTTCTCGCGCAGCAATCTCTTCATCAAGCAGTATGAGAATGTTGTCGGCACGGCGAAGTCCATCTTCGAGGAGACGAAGAAAACGGGACATGTCCCCGTTGCCGAGACGAACGAGATGGTGCAGACCGATCTCCTGCCGCTCTCGCGCCGCAGCGGAACGATCGACTATCTGAACGAGATCAATCATCTTGCGAGTGACATTTATAACCACTCGTTGCGCGTTTCGATCCTCTCCGGTGTCTTCGCGAAGTGGATGCGTCTCGACCGCGAAACGGCGAAGGATATTGTGATGGCCGGTTTCCTCCACGATGTCGGCAAGTCGAAATTCGATCAGCGCCTGCTTGAGAAGAATATCGAGACCCTCGAGGGCGAGGACTACGAGCGCTACATCCAGCATACGGTGGACGGTGCGCAGATTCTCAACGGCGTCGCGGGACTCACCGAGGGCGTGCGCTTGACGGCCTTGCAGCATCATGAACGCATGGACGGCAGCGGCTTTCCCTTCAACATCAAGGGCGACGACATTCATCTCTACGCGCGCATCGTCGCCGTGGCCGATCTCTACGACAATATCACGATCGAGCGCGAGGGCTATCAGCGCCGGACGCCGTTCGACGCTGTGGCGGTGATTGCGAGCCAGATGTATACGTCGCTGGACCCGCAGGTCTGCATGCCGGTCCTCACGAATATCAAGAATGCGTTCCTCGGATCGCGCGTGCTTCTCAGCAATCATCGGGAGGGGACGATCGCGTCCTATCCGCACGGTGTCGTGCCGCGGCCGATCGTTGCGCTCGGAGACGACGAGATGATCGACCTCAACGAAGAGCCGAAGATTTCGATTGTGGAGTACAATCCAAAGTAAATATATGCCCATGGCACACAAAAAGCCCATCGGATCTTTTGTTCGATGGGCTTTTTGTGTATCGCGCTCAGCCGACCGACTGGAGCACGTTGTACCATTCGAGGACGGTGTCGTAGTTCTGTTTGAGCTGGCGGGGCGCGATTTTTTGTTCTCCGCAGAGCGTGATGACGCGATCCCAATGGCCTTGTTCATAGGCAATGGCCAGATCGAGGATCTTGCGCAGATCGTTCTCTTCGCCGAGGAGCGCGGCGCTGAGCTCGGGGCTGAGCGAAAGCTCTTTGAGCACTTCCTCCATGGGCTTGTTGAGCAGCGCGTCGATGAGTGAGAACATGCCGAGCAGGAAGCCTGTGTCGGGCGTGACGCCGGGGGCGTGCAGTTCTTCGGCGATCAGCTCGCAGAATTTGGCGCGCAGCAGCGAGATCGTGAAGAGTTCGGGCGGTTTTCCCTCCGAGAACGTCTGTAGGCTGATGAGGGTCACCCAGCGGCGGAGCCCGTCGAGGCCGAGCAGGACGGTGGCCTGCCGGAGGTTCGAGACGTTGTGCACGAGTCCCATGCCGACGGAGTTGATGTAGGTGAGCAGCTTGTGCACGAGGTTGGTGTCCGCGGAGATGGCCTCCGTGACCGCAGCGAAGTCGAAATCGCGGCGGTTGACCTCTTTGAGCAGGCGCATCTGTGAAAGGGCGTTGCTGCTGAGTTTCTTTTGGTGCAGGATGGCCGGCTTGCAGAAGAAATAGCCTTGAAAGAGCACATAGCCGAAGGTGACGGCCTGGGTGAATTCGTCTTCCGTCTCGATCTTCTCGGCGAGGAGGCGCACATGGTCGGGCAGGATATCGCGCATTTTTTCGCGTTCCTCGGGACTGTTCGTGATGCGAAAGTCCACTTTGATGATGTCCGCCATCTCGATCAGCGGCTCGTAGCCGGGCATGAGGACGAAGTCGTCGAGCGCGATCTTGTAGCCGGCGTCTTTGAGATCGCGCACGGCCTTTAGGATCTCGGGCTTCGGCTGCACGGTCTCGAGGATCTCCACGACGATGGCGTCCGCCGGGAGCAGTTCCGGCGCACGGTCGAGCAGATTCTTTTCTGTGAAGTTGATGAATGCCTTCTTGTCGGAGACGAGCTTTTTCATGCCAAAATCGAGCATCGAGTTGACCATGACGCTCTGCGTGGCGACGTTGCCGTCGAGGTTGGGATCAAACGCGTTCTTTAGGCCGCTGCGAAAGAGTATTTCGTAGGCATAAACGCCTTTCGCCCTGTCTAAAATGGCCTGTCGGCCAATGAATACTTCATCCATAAAGAGCCTCTTTCTACCGGAGACGAATCGATGATGTGCAACGATCTTTAGTGATGCAAATGTATGCGGGGGATCTGTGCCTGCTTATTATAGCATAGATTCCGCGAAAAATAAATGAAAAATGGTCTCTTTGTGATATAATGAGACTTAAAAAGAATCGGGATGTGATTTTACTTGCTGCATGATATTCAGATTGGCCGCTACCTGCCGGGGGATTCGTTTCTGCATCGCATGGATGCACGCGTGAAGATTGTCCTCTTGGTCGGTTTTTTGCTGCTGATTTTCTTTGTGGAGAATCCGGCCGGCTTTGCCGTGCTCTCCGCGGCGGTCGCGTTGCTCATGGTGTGCGCGCGGGTGCCGCTCATGATGCAGCTGCGGTCGATTCGTCCGATCCTCTGGATCGTCGTCTTTACGTTCTTCGTACATCTCTTTATGACGCCGGGGACGGAGGCGTTCCGCCTCGGTGTCTTTACGGCGACGTGGGAGGGGCTGGCGCGCGGGAGTTACATCAGCCTGCGGCTCATTTTGCTGATCCTGCTGAGTACGCTGCTGACGCTGACGACGAGTCCGCTGCGTCTGACGGACGGACTGGAGG
>CAUQAR010000160.1:0-3681 GCA_963515775.1 uncultured Selenomonas sp.
GCTGGAGACGAGCTGGCACGCGGCGAAGAATCCCGCGCTCGACATGGTGTCGATCGGCGTCACGGCCCACGACATCCACACGCCGAACGAGCGCATAGAGATCGCGGCCATTGTGCCCGAGGCGAGACTTATCATGGAGACCTTGCGGCGCATCGCAAAGTGAACATTTTTATGAAATATTCTTGGCGAACGTGTGTATACTATAGAAAAAGTGCCGCGTCTGTGCTATACTATTCTCACTGATTGTGATTATATGTTAGGAGAGCCATATCGTCATTGGCATATGGAGGGAAAAGGATTATGGAAGATACTTATACGATGGAGGACCTGAGGAAACGTCTGCAGGCAACGCAGCGCAAGATGACGCCGCAGCGGCAGATCGTTCTGCAGGTGATCCTCGATCATCCCGGCGAGCATCTGAGCGCGGAGAAGATCTACGACATTCTGCGCGGTACGGAGTCCGAGATCGGACTTGCGACCGTATACCGCAGTCTCGAGATTCTCGTCTCGCTCGGCATCCTGCAAAAGATCGAATTCGGCAAGGAATTTGACAAGCGCAACAAGGGCTCGTATTCCTACGAGCTGAACCCCATCGATCCGAATCAGCATTTCCATCATCATCTCATCTGTACGGAGTGCAAGGAGATCACCGAGTTCGGCGAGGATATGCTGGATCATCTTGAAGAGGACATCTTTAAAAAGACGGGCTTCAAGGTGGAGAATCATCAGGCGAAGTTCTTCGGTATCTGCGGCAAGTGCCGGGAGAAGAAGAAAAAGGCGTGAGGATCCGGACGCTGACCGTAAACAGCCGCGCCGAGGTCGTCTGTAAAATCATCCGCGAAGTGCTGACGCTCTTTAAGATCGAGATTGTCGGCGCGGCGGGGACGGCCGACTACGCGCAGCTGTCGATCGTGAACCGACAGACGGAAGAGACGCCGCCCGTCGTGACGACGCGGGTCTTCCTCTTTCGGGAGGACGGAACGAGCGAAACGTATGCCTATACATCCGCGGGCGCCGCGGACGAGCTCACGCGTGCCGGAGTACACCGCGGCGTCAAACGAAATTTCTATCAATTTGTCAGACAACGCTTTCAAATGCCCCATGTACCATGGGGCATTCTGCATGGCGTGCGTCCGACGAAGATCGTGCACCGTTGGCTGCGCGGCGGCATGACGCCCGCGGCGGTAGTTCAAAGATTACAGGAAGATTATTTTTGCAGTGCGGAAAAAGCGCGGCTTATCACGGAGATCGCCGTGCGGCAGCAGCCGTTCCTCGCGCGCACGACGGCGCGGACGGTCAGCGTCTACGTCGGCATCCCGTTCTGCATATCGCGCTGCCTTTACTGCTCCTTTCCGGCCAACCTTCTGCCCGGGGCCGCGCAGCTGCGCGGCTTTATGGAGATCCTCGCGCGTGACCTCGCGGCGGCGGCTGCGGATATCGCGGCGCTCGGACTCTCCGTGCAGAGCATCTACATCGGCGGGGGAACGCCGACGAGCCTGCCGAATGATTTTTTTGCCGAAATGCTCGAAATGGTATCTCATGCCTTTTATGGGCCTTCCGTCGTGGAGTTCACGGTGGAGGCGGGACGTCCCGACAGCATGAGCGCGGAGAAGATTGCGCGGATGAAAGAGCTTTGCGTGACGCGCGTCAGCGTGAATCCGCAGTCGATGCAGACGCGGACACTGCGGCGGATCGGGCGCCGGCATACGCCGGAGGAGATCGTCGGGATGGCGCGCGATCTGCGCGCTGCGCATGATTTTCACATCAATATGGACGTCATTTTGGGGCTGCCCGGCGAGACGGCCGCGGACGTCGCCGCGACGATGGCGCAGGTGACTGCGCTCCGGCCGGACGATATCACGCTCCACGCGCTCGCGATCAAGCGCGGTTCCGCGCTGCGCCGCATGATGGAGGAGACCCGCGTCGCGCTCCCCTCGGACGCCGAGACCATGCGTATGAGCGATGTCGCGACGGACGCCGTGCGGCGCGCGGGGTACCGGCCGTACTATCTCTACCGGCAGGGCTATATGCGCGGCGATCTCGAGAACGTCGGCTATGCGCGTCCGGGTGCGGAGAGCATGTATAACATGCAGATCATGGAGGAACGGCAGACCATCGTCGGCATCGGCGGCGCCGCGGCGACCAAGGTCATCGGCGTGCGCGGGGATCGCATGCGCTCGGTGTTCAACGCCAAGGATCTGACGACGTATCTGCGGGACATCGATATCTATATTGAAAAGAGACGCGCGCTGCTGCGCGCAGAATACGAGGAGGAACCTAGATGCTGACGAAGGCGCCGCGGGGGACCAAGGACATCCTGCCCGCTGAGGTGACTGCGTGGACGCATGTGGAGCGTACGATTCGGAGACTCTGTGATCGCTACGGTTACAAGGAGATTCGTACGCCCCACTTTGAACATACGGAGCTCTTTCAGCGCGGCATCGGCGACGGCACGGACGTCGTGGATAAGGAGATGTATACGTTTGCCGACCGCGGCGATCGGAGCCTCACACTGCGCCCTGAGAATACCGCTGCGGCCATCCGCGCCTATCTCGAGCATAAACTCTATGCGGACGGCAATCTCCAGAAACTCTTTTATATTGGTTCGATGTTTCGCTACGACCGCCCGCAGGCGGGGCGCATGCGTGAGTTTCATCAGTTCGGCGTCGAGGCAGTCGGCGAGGAGAGCCCGGCCGTAGATGCGGAGGTCATCCTGCTCGCGCTGGACTTCCTCGAAGAATTGGGGCTTGCGGGGCTGACGCTGAAGCTCAACGCGGTCGGCTGCCCGCAGTGCCGCCCCGCGTATCGGGAGCGTTTACAGGCATATTTTAAGGACCATCTCGATCAGCTCTGTCACGACTGCCGGGACCGCTACACGCGCAGTCCGCTGCGCATCCTCGACTGCAAGGCGGATGCGGGGCAGCCCTTCATGGCGGGAGCGCCTGCGATTACGGACTGCCTCTGCGCGGACTGCGCGGCGCACTTCGATGCGGTTAAGGCGCATCTGAGGGCGGCGGGTGTTTCCTATACGCTTGATCCGCGTCTCGTACGCGGGCTCGACTACTACACGCGGACGGCGTTCGAGATCGCCTATCCGCCGCTCGGCGCGCAGAGCGCTGTGGCGGGGGGCGGGCGCTACGACGGACTCGTCGCAGAACTCGGCGGCAGTCCGACGCCTGCCGTCGGTTTTGCGGCGGGGCTCGAGCGCGTGCTGCTAGCACTTTCGCAGCAGGAGCTTCTCCCTGCAGCGCCGCCCGCAGCAGACGTCTTCCTCATCGCGCTTGGCGATGCGGCCGCGGCAGCCGCATTCCCGCTGCTGCACGATCTGCGGCGCGGCGGCGTGCGCGCGCTCATGGACTACGCGGGGCGCAGCATGAAGGCGCAGATGAAGCAGGCGAATAAGTCCGGCGCGCGCTATGCCGTCATTCTCGGTGCGGACGAGCTGCAGAGCGGCACGGCCGTGCTGCGCGATATGGAGCGAAGTGCGCAGGAGCATATCACTCTTGCGGATATGGTACAACGATTGATTTCTGAGGTGAAGGGCTGATATGGAAACAATGCAGGGATTCAAGAGAACACATGACTGCGGCACGCTGCGCAAGGGAAACGTCGGCGATGCGGTGACGCTGTGCGGCTGGGTATCGCGCCGCCGCGACCACGGCGGGCTGATCTTCGTCGATA
>CAUQAR010000161.1:0-3648 GCA_963515775.1 uncultured Selenomonas sp.
ATCTTCTGCTCCTTGCCCGTGCCGAGGTCCTTCGCCGATACGTTGACGATGCCGTTTGCATCGATGTCGAACTTGACTTCGATCTGGGGCACGCCGCGCGGCGCGGGCGGGATATCCGTGAGCTGGAACCGGCCGAGCGTCTTGTTGCCCGCAGCCATCTCGCGCTCGCCCTGTAAGACGTGGATTTCAACGCCCGGCTGGTTGTCCGCGGCCGTTGAGAACACCTGGCTCTTCGAGGTCGGGATGGTCGTGTTGCGGTCGATGATCTTCGTGCAGACGCCGCCGAGGGTCTCGATGCCGAGCGAGAGCGGCGTGACATCGAGAAGCAGCACGTCCTTGACCTCGCCCACGAGTACGCCGCCCTGAATGGCCGCGCCAATGGAGACGCACTCATCCGGGTTGACGCCCTTCGAGGGCTCCTTGCCGAGAATCTTGCGGATCGCCTCCTGCACCGAGGGGATACGGGACGAACCGCCGACGAGAATGATCTTGTCGATATCACTGCCCGAGAGGCCCGCGTCCTCCATCGCCTTGCGCGTCGGCACCATCGTGCGCTCCACGAGGTCCGCCGTGAGCTCGTCAAATTTTGCGCGGGTCAGCATCAAATCGAGGTGCTTCGGGCCCGTCGCATCCGCCGTGATGAACGGCAGGTTGATGTTCGTCTGGGTCATATTGGAAAGCTCGATCTTGGCCTTTTCCGCGGCTTCGATGAGGCGCTGCGCGCTCATCTTGTCCTGCGAGAGGTCGATGCCGTTCTCCTTCTTGAACTCCTCGACCATCCAGTCCATGATCTTTTTATCGAAATCGTCGCCGCCGAGCACGGTGTCGCCGTTCGTCGCCTTGACCTCGAACACGCCCTCGCTGAGCTCGAGAATGGAGACGTCGAACGTACCGCCGCCAAGGTCGAAGACGAGAATCGTCTCGTCCTGGTCCTTGTCAAGGCCGTAGGCAAGCGCCGCCGCCGTCGGCTCGTTGATGATGCGCAGGACTTCAAGGCCAGCGATCTTGCCGGCGTCCTTCGTCGCCTGACGCTGGCTGTCGTTGAAATACGCAGGCACCGTAATGACCGCCTGCGTCACGGTCTCGCCGAGATATGCTTCCGCATCGCTCTTGAGTTTTTGCAGAATCATCGCGGAGATCTCGGGCGGCGTATAGCTCTTGCCGTCCACCGTCACGCGATAGTTCGGATCGCCCATATGGCGCTTGATGGACGAGATCGTACGGTCGGGGTTCGAGACCGCCTGGTTCTTCGCTAGACGTCCGACGAGACGCTGTCCGTCCTTCGTAAAACCGACCACCGACGGGGTGATGCGGCTGCCCTCGGGATTCGTGATAACAGTCGGTTCGCCGCCCTCCATCACCGAGACAACGGAGTTCGTCGTGCCAAGGTCAATACCGATTACTTTTGCCATTTTATATTCCTCCAAATCAAATATCTATGATGTTGTTTTCGTCTTTAGCTGCCTGCAACCTGAACCATCGCGGGGCGTATGACGCGCCCCTTGGCCCGATAGCCCTTCTGCAGGACCTGCGTGACCGTTCCGTCTTCCGCGTCGGCGCTCTCCGCGCGCATCACGGCCTGATGGATCGTCGGGTCGAACGGAAGGCCTTCGGCCTCGATCGGCTCGAGACCGTTCTTCTCAAGCACCTCGCGCAGCTGCGTGTAGATCATCTCCACGCCCTTTTGAAAAGCCTCGCCGTCGCTTTGCTCGACCGCCATCGCACGCTCGAAGTTATCGAGGAGCGGCAGGAGGTCGCCGATCATATTCTGCGTGATGACAACCGCAAGCTCCTCCTTCTCCTTCGCCGTGCGGCGCCTAAAGTTCTCAAAGTCCGCCTGAAGCCGCAGAATGCGGTCGTTTTTCTCCTTCAGCTGCGCTTCGAGCGCGGCGACGGGGGCTTCCTCCGCGGGGGGGGCCTCCGCAGGGGCCGATTCCTCCACTGCGTCCGTTTCAGTCACATCATCCACGGGCTGCGCCTCCTTCTCCGGCGCCTCCCGCGTCATATCTTCCACTTCCTGCAAACCGTTCACCTCTTCTACCACTTCAGCCGATGGATCATCTCTGTTAAATTCGTGTTGACATAGTCCAGGACGCGCATGGCCTTCGCATATTCCATGCGCGTCGGACCGAGCACGGCGATCGTGCCGAGCAGCCTCCCGTCGACATGATAGGACGCCGTGATCACACTCGTATCCCAAAACGCGCTGCTCGTATTCTCTCGGCCGATCGTGACGGCAAGCCCTTCGCCCGCGTGCGCGTGCAGGATGTCCTTCATGAGGTCTTCCCGTTCGAGCGCAAGCAGCATCTCGCGGACGCGCTCGAGATCGCGATACTCGGGATTCGAGAGCAGCTGTGCCGTCCCGCCGAGATAGAGGCGTTCCTCCACGCGTCCTTCGAGGGCACGGTGCATGATGTGCATCGCCGCCGCGAAGATCGCCTCGTCGCCGATCTCATCGCGGATGCGCCGCAGATCGGCGCGGTCCACTTCGTTCAGCAGTTTTCCGGCGAGCACGCGGTTGACCGCGTCCGCCATGCGCTGAAAATCCGCAAACGAGGCGCCTTCCGGCATCTCGATGACGCGGTTCTCAACGAAACCGGCATCCGTCATGAGGACGGCGATCACATGGCCCTCCCCCATCGGCAGGAACTGCAGCAGACGAAAGGCCGACTGTGCTGCCTGCGGCGCGAGGACGAGCGACACATTATGCGTCACATCCGCGATGAGCCGCGCGGTCTCTTGGAACATCTCGTCGAGATGCCGCACACGCGCACGGTACCAACTATGGATGCGCGCCCGCTCGGCATCGGTCACAGGCGCCACGGGCAGCAGCCCGTCGACGTAGAACCGATAGCCCTTGGACGATGGAATCCGCCCGGCGGACGTGTGCGGATGCTCGAGGAATCCGAGTATCTCGAGATCCGCCATCTCGTTCCGAATGGTCGCGGGACTGATGCCGAGGTTATACTTGCGCGCAAGCGTCCGCGATCCGACCGGCTCCGCCGACGCGATGTAATCGTCGACGATCGCCCACAGGATCCGGCTCTTGCGCGCATCCAGTGCGTCCAACATCAACCCCTCTCCTCTCTTTTGGATATTGTTAGCACTCCCAAATGTTGAGTGCTAACCAAAATCTATTAAGAATATACAGCGGAAAAAGCAAAAAGTCAAGCACCAAAATGACAAAAAGTCAAATATTTTTTGAACCATATTGGATCAGATGCAAAAGAGCCGCCGCACGTTTTTGCGTGCGGCGGCTCCGATAAAGTCCGTCTGAAGCGAATTACTTCAGCTCGACGGATGCGCCTGCCTCTTCGAGCTTGCCTTTGAGCTCTTCGGCCTCGGCCTTAGCGACGTTCTCCTTGATCGGCTTCGGTGCGCCGTCAACGAGTTCCTTCGCTTCCTTCAGTCCAAGACCGGTCGCCTCGCGCACGGCCTTGATGACGTTGATCTTCTTGTCGCCCGCAGCCGTGAGAACGACGGTGAACTCCGTCTTTTCCTCACCGCCGCCGGCAGCGGGAGCGGCGCCGCCCGCTGCTGCAACCGCAACCGGAGCGGCCGCGCTGACGCCGAATTTCTCTTCCATGGCCTTCACGAGCTCGGAGAGTTCGAGAACGGTCATGTTCTCAATGGCTTCCAGAATCTGAT
>CAUQAR010000162.1:0-3642 GCA_963515775.1 uncultured Selenomonas sp.
CGTCTATCTCGACG
The DNA here is from genome assembly GCA_963515775.1 of uncultured Selenomonas sp. Classification (GTDB taxonomy): domain Bacteria; phylum Bacillota; class Negativicutes; order Selenomonadales; family Selenomonadaceae; genus Centipeda. The sequence goes on from CAUQAR010000162.1 coordinate 15, forward strand.
CGGTGTTTTACCCCGCGATGCGCGAGAATCCGCAGGTGCTCATGCAGGAGGGCTGGCATTACGAGCTGGATGATGCGGGGGCGCCGCTGCGCTACAGCGGCGTCGTCTACAACGAGATGAAGGGCGCGCTCTCGGCGCCCGACGACCTGCTCGGCAGCCGCATCATGGCCGCGCTCTATCCCGACACGACGTACGGCTGCGAATCGGGCGGCGACCCCGACGCGATCCCCACGCTCACGCGCGCGATGTTCCTCGACTTTCACGCGCGCTATTACCATCCGTCGAACAGCTATATCTATCTTTACGGCGACGTCGATATCGAGGAAAAACTTGCGTATCTCGACAGCGCCTATCTCTCGCATTTCGACCGCATCCCCGTGCCCTCGCGCATCGATCGGCAGGCGCCGTTCGCATCGCGCGTGACCAAAGAACATTTTTATCCCGTCGGGGAAGAGGAGCCGCTCGCGGAGAACGCGTTCCTCTCGCTGAGCTGGGTGATCGGCGACACGACGGATATGAAACGCGTCATGGCGCTCCAAATCCTCGATCATGCGCTGCTCAGAATGCAGGGCGCGCCGCTGCGGCAGGCGCTGATCGACGCGGGGCTCGGGCGGGACGTCGACTCGAACTACGAGAGCGACGTCCTCCAGCCGTTCTTCAGCATTGTCGTGAGCAAGTCGGAGACGGCGCGCGCGGACGCATTCGTCCGCGTGGTGAAGGAGACTTTGACAAAACTTGCGGACGGCGCGCTGGATCATACCCTCATACGCGCCGCGCTCAATACCCTCGAGTTCCGCCTGCGCGAGTCGGACTTTGGCAGCTCGCCCAAGGGGCTCATCTACGGCATTCGCATGATGAAGACGTGGCTCTACGACGGCACGCCCGCGGCGTACCTGCGCTATGAGGAGGCCCTTGCCGCGCTCAAGGAAGGTCTGGAGCACGGTTATTTCGAGCAGGTGATCCGCGCCGCGTTCCTCGAGAACCCGCACGAGGCGCTCGTGACGCTCGCGCCGAGCCGGACGGTCGGCAGGGAACGCGAGGCGGCGCAGGAGAAAATCCTCGCGGAGAAAAAGGCGGCGATGTCTGCGGCAGAAATCGAGGGCATTATGCGTGACTGCACCGCGCTCAAGGCGGCGCAGGAAGCCCCCGATACGGAAGAGGCGCTCGCATCCATTCCGATCCTCGCGCGGTCGGACATTCGCCCCGACGTGGAGCGGCTGCCGCTCACGGTCTGCGACTGTGCGGGGACGAAGGTGCTCCGCTCCGATATCGAGACCAACGGCATCGTCTATCTGAACTTCTACTTCCCGATGGCGGCGGTCGCGCAGAGCGATCTGCCGTATGCGTATCTGCTCGCGGAGATGTTCGGGTCGGTCGACACCGCGCGGCGCGGCTACGCGGAACTGGCGGTGCAAAAGAGCCTCTATACGGGCGGCATCGGCGCGGACATCGTCGCCTATACGCGCGCGGGAGAGCCGGATTCCCTCGCGCCGCGGTTTAAGGTGCGCGCGAAGGTGCTGCGCGAGAATCTGCCGCGGCTCTTCGCGCTCCTCACGGAAATCATGACGGAGAGCGATTTCTCGGGCGCAAAGCGCGTGCGCGAGCTGATCGACGAGGAAAAGACGGGCATGGAGCTCTCGCTTCAGCGCGCGGCGAATCAAGTGGTCGCCGCGCGTATCGCGGCGTATTTGACGCCGGCAGGATGCTACGCGGAGGTGGGCGGTCTACCGTTCCACGACTTCCTCGCCTCGTTCAAGGAGCATTTCGAGGAGCGGCACGCGGAGATGCGAGCTGCGTTTGCACGCATCCTGCCGCAGATCTTTAACCGCGGCGATTTGATCGTCAGCGTGACCGCGTCCGCGGCGGCGTATGAGGAGACCGCGGTGCAGCTCGCGGCGTTCCAACAGAAACTTTCGAGCGAGAAATTCCCTGCGGCGCCCTACACATGGGAGATCGCGGCGCGCAACGAGGGGCTGACGACGCAGAGCCGCGTCCAGTACGTCGCGAAGGGCGCGAATTTCATCAAGCTCGGACATCGCTACACCGGAGCGCTCCGCGTGCTCGAGACGCTCCTGCGCTACGATTACTTCTGGACGCGCATCCGCGTGCAGGGCGGGGCATACGGCGCGATGACGCAGTTCAACCGTAACGGATTCATGGTGCTCGCATCCTACCGCGATCCGAACCTCGCGGAGACGTTCCGGGTCTTTGACGAAACGGCCGACTACATCCGCGCGTTCGATGTGTCCGACCGCGAGATGGATAAATTCATCATCGGCACGATGAGCGGCGTCGATGCGCCGCTGACCCCGCAGATGAAGGGGGACGCCGCGGCGACGTTCTACCTGCGCGGCATTACGCAGGAGGATCGGCAGCGTGCGCGCGACGAGATCCTTTCGGCGCGGCAGGCGGACATCCGCGCGCTCGCGCCGCTCGTCGAAGAAGCCATGCGCGCCGATGTGCGCTGCGTGCTCGGCGGCGAGGAGAAGATCAAGGAGAACGCGGCGCTCTTCGGCGCGGTGCGTCCGGCCCTGCATACCTCGTGAATACTTCTGCGAAATCTTTTGACTTTCGGCGCCGGGCGTGGGATAATGAAAGCAGATGATTCTGAGGGGGAGTTTGCTATGAAAGAGCCTATTTTCCGCGGCGCGGGCGTCGCGATTATCACGCCCTTTACCGAGACGGGCATCAACTATTCGGAGCTGGGGCGCATCATTGAGGATCAGATCGCGGGCGGCACGGACGCGATCATCATCACGGGCACGACGGGCGAGTCCTCGACGACCTCGGACGAGGAGCACAAGGAGGCCATTCGCTATACCGTTGATCGGGTCAAAGGGCGTATCCCCGTCGTCGCGGGGACGGGGTCGAACGACACCGCGTATGCCGTGCAGCTCTCGCAGTACGCGGAGCGCGTCGGCGCGGACGCGCTGCTCCTCGTGACGCCGTATTACAATAAATGCACGCAGAACGGGCTCATCGCGCACTATACGAAGATCGCGGACAGCGTGAACCTCCCCGCGATCCTCTACAATGTGCCGTCGCGGACGGGTGTGTGCATTAAGACGGAGACGTATGCGGCGCTCGCAAAGCATCCGCGCATCGTCGGCGTCAAGGAGGCAAGCGGCGATCTCTCCGCGATCCTGCGCCTGCGCGCGGCGGTCGGGGACGCACTCGTCCTCTACTCGGGCAACGACGATCAGATCGTGCCGATCCTCTCGCTCGGCGGGCAGGGCGTCATCTCCGTGCTCTCGAACGTCGCGCCGCGCGTCGTGCACGATATGTGCCAAAATTATTTCGACGGCAACACCGCGGAGGCGGCGCATTTGCAGATCGCCTATACCGATCTCATCGACGCGCTCTTCTCGGAGGTCAACCCGATCCCCGTCAAGACCGCGATGCGGCGGCTCGGCTACGATGCCGGTCCGCTGCGCATGCCGCTCTCGGAGATGACGCCGGAACATGCGGCGCAGCTTGATGCAGCACTGCGGGCGCACGATTTGATCCAATGAAATAGCGTACAAAGGAAGAGCACTGCGTGTGAGACGCGTCGGTGCTCTTTTTTGTGCGCATGCTTCCTGTGCGGTCTACACGCTTTGCGGCGATTCGTGTATTTCATTTGTGCCCT
>CAUQAR010000163.1:0-3572 GCA_963515775.1 uncultured Selenomonas sp.
TCGACTTCGACATCTTCTCGTTGTCGATCGTGATAAAGCCGTTGTGCAGCCAATAGCGCGCGAACTTCTCATGGCCGTCGATGCACGGCTCCGCCTGCGCGATCTCGTTCTCGTGATGCGGGAAGATCAGATCGCTGCCGCCGCCGTGAAAGTCGAACGCCTCGCCGAGGTACTTCACCGACATCGCCGAGCACTCGATGTGCCAACCGGGACGGCCCTTGCCCCACGGGCTGTCCCACGCGGGTTCGCCCGGCTTCGCCGCCTTCCAGAGCGCAAAATCCATCGGATGCCGCTTCGTCTCGTTGATCTCGACGCGCGCGCCCGCCTCCATATCGTCTAGGTTCCGCCCGCTCAGCCGACCATAATGCGCGAATTTCTCGACGCTGTAGTAGACATCGCCCGCATCCGTCGCGTAGGCATAGCCGCGCACGACGAGCGTCTCGATCATGTGCAGAATGTCCGCCATCGTCTCGGAGACGCGCGGAAAGACATCCGCGCGGCGCACGTTCAGCGCATCCATCGCCTGAAAATAGGCGGCGATATAGCGGTCGGAAATCTCCTTCCACGTCACACCCTCACGATGCGCGGCATTGATGATCTTATCGTCGACATCGGTGAAATTCTGGATGTAGCGTACGCGATAGCCCCGCCGCGCAAGATACCGGCGAATGACGTCCCATGTGACGAAGGGCCGGGCGTTGCCGATATGCGGATCGTTGTACGGCGTCACGCCGCAGCAGTAGATGCTGACCTCGCCCTCCTTGAGGGGCCGGAACGCCTCTTTCTGTCGCGTCATCGTATTGTACACATTGATCATGGTTCTGCACACCTCTGTCATTTGCCCTCAAGCGCATCCAGCCGCTGCCTGAGCGCCTCTATTTCCTGCCGCATCTGCTCGATCATCTCCGCCTCCGGATCGGGGAGCATGTCGTGATCGAGATCGACATCCAGTTCCGCAGCGATCTCCTCAACGCTCTCGCCCTCCTCGATGGAAAGCGCGCGCGCGCGCAGGAGCTCCGACTCCGTATGGACGCGCCGCCCCTTCATCACGACGATGCGCCCCGGGATGCCGACCACGGTCGCGTGGGCAGGCACGGGCCGCAGGACGACCGACCCAGCGCCGATCTTCGCATGATCCCCCACGGTGAAGGAACCGAGCACCTTTGCCCCCGAAGCGACGACGACGTTGTTGCCGAGCGTCGGATGGCGCTTGCCCTTCTCCTTGCCCGTACCGCCGAGCGTCACGCCCTGATAGAGTGTGACGTTCCTGCCGATCTCCGCCGTCTCGCCGATCACGATACCCGTGCCGTGATCGATGAAGAGGCCCTCGCCGATCGTCGCCCCCGGGTGAATCTCGATGCCCGTCAAAAACCGCGCGGCATTCGAGATCAGCCGCGGCACGAGGACCCATCCGCGCAGATAGAGCGCATGCGCCAGCCGATGCGCCCAGATCGCATGGAGGCCCGCATAGCAAAGCAGAACCTCGATCGTACTGTGCGCGGCGGGGTCGCGCTCAAAGACGACGCGGATATCGCGCCGGATCCTTGCGAACATAGCAGCTTCCTCTCTCCCAATGATGATAGAGCTTACAAAAGAAACGCGCCCGCATCTCTGCAGAGACGCCGACGCGCAGATCGCCTTTGATGTCCTCTTCATTCTACCAAAAAAACACCCGCTTGACAAATATTTATCAAGCGGGTGCCGGTCTTGCGTGAAAAACGCTCAGATGCCTTCCTCACAGCGGTTATGATGCGGCTGTCCGCCGACGATCTGCATCGCGCGCACCGTCTCGGTCAGCACCTCCACCTCGTATTGAAGCTCCATCCCCTCCACGCGTTTCAGGATGTCGCCCTTGTGCGTCGAGACGTAGCGCGGCGGGAGATTGTTCAACGCGATCATCATCATGTCCGTGCGGCAGCGCTTGCACATACAGATCTCGGGGTACTGCGAAGCCAGCCGGTCCAGCATATGGGCAACGGCGTCCTCCATATAGTTCTTAAACGGCAAATGGCGCATCGCTGTACTCCTCTCAAAGCGGCTGATCACAGCCGAACGGTATAGATTTTTCCTTTGTAGTTCTTCGCCGCGAGCCCCTTCTCAGAGGCGACCGTATACTCGATGGTATTCGGCGACTTCTTGCGGATGTAGACGCCGACGTCGTCATCGTCGCTCACATCGTCGTCGTCGATGATGCAGCGCGCCATGCGCACCTCGGCCGCCTTCATATGCCCCTGCAATGCGCGCGGCTCCTGCGTATAGTAGAGCTCGAACTCGTCTTCATCCGCATAGGTGAAATACGCCCACGCGCCGTAATCGACATGCGCGTCGATATCCACTTGGAAACATCCGCGCTCATTGAGGCTCCCGAGGAAATACGGGAACAGCAGCTCGTCGCGTTCATCCACATTCTTATTGACGATCTTGACATCCTTCCCGCCCTTGCGGCAACGCAGCAGGCCAAACGCCACGCCCGTCTTGCCCGTGCGGAGCCGGTCGAAATCGTCGTGGAGCTTCTTCCCCTGCCCCTTGGTCTCATCCTCCATCCCGAGCGGCAGGTAGAGCAGGAACGGATCGTCCTTCCGCGGCGCTGCGGGCTTCGGTACCTCCGCAGACGGCTTGTGCTTCTGCGCACCGGCGTCGCCCTGCTTGACCGCGGTCTGCTGCACGCGCGCGGCGGAGCCGACCCGGCGGGCGATATACTCCTCGAAGAGCTTGCGCACCATCGGAGCCTTACAGGAATTGCCCGCGAGGAAGATATGCACCTGATGTACCGTACGTCCCTTGAACGCCGTCGCCATCGCCTGGAAGAAATTCTCCACGCCGCGGCGGATGCGGTCCTCGAGCGTACGCTCGAGCTTGCGCACATTGATGTGCAGGTGAACCTCCGCGCGGTTGCCCGCGTTGCCCGTCTTTTCCGAGGAAAAGAGCATCAGCGTCGTATCGAACGCGTCGCCCGCCGCGAACTCCTCATAGCCCGCGCCGCGCTCCCAGAACGGGCGCAGGCGCTCGGCGAGGATCTTGTTGTTGAGATGCGACGCGGCATCGCGCGTCTCGCGCACGAGCGCCTCCGCGCCCGCAAACGTCTCGCTCTCGGGCGGGAGCGCGAACGTGATCTTATGCTTACGCATCTCCGCGAGGTTGTCCTTGAACACCTCGTAGGCAAGGAGCTCAAGGATGTTCTCACCGCCGAGATACATATCGCTGCCGAAGCCGAACTGCTCGATGATGAACTTGCGGCGCCGATTCTCCGGCACATATTCCACACCGAAGTCAAAATCCGTCGTTCCTCCGCCGAAGTCGAACACACCGTAGGCGACCTCCTCGCCCGCGTCCTTCGGCTCGAGGCCGTAGGCCTCGAGCGCGCTGATGGCGTTGGCAGCCGGCTCGTTCGCACCGTCGTACACGCGGAAGCGGCGCATCATCTCCGCATCGTCGAGCAGCGCCTTCGGCAGCGTCTTCTTGAGGCCGCGCTCAAAGCTCATGCGGATGCGTTCGCGCACCTCCTTCTCATATCCCACGGGGAACGAGAGGATGTAATCGAGGTAGATGCTGCGGTGCATATTGTTGATGTA
>CAUQAR010000164.1:0-3570 GCA_963515775.1 uncultured Selenomonas sp.
CCAGACCTGTGGTATGTCTTTTGAAATAGGGGGCGCTTTAATCAGCACTTCCTTATGTTATCATTCAATTACTAATCGTATAATCAATCTCATTTGTTCCTGTCCAAAAACATAGGAGGTATCCCAATGACTCGAACGACGCGCCGCCGCATATCCCTACTCCTCGGCCTCACGCTGGGCGCAGCGCTCATGGGCGCACATGCTTATGCGGCGGATACGATGCACAATAAAACCGATGCGGACGGCATGATCACCGCCGCTTCCGAAACGCCGCATGCGGACGGCCTCTACGAGTTCACACTCAAAGAGATCGTCGTGACGGGCTACCGCGTGCAGGAGCCGCTCACGATCGTGACCGACCCGCGCGTGCCGCGTCAGCCCGTCCCCGCGGCGGACGGCGGCGGCTATCTGAAATCCATCCCCGGCTTCTCTGTCGTACGCAAGGGCGGCATCGGCGGCGATCCCATGATGCGCGGCATGGGCGGCTCGCGCATGATGATGCAGATGGACGGCGGCAGCATGGCGGGCGGCTGCCCGAACCGCATGGACCCGACGGCGACGTACGCGTTCCCCGAGACCTACAGCCGCATCATCGTCAACAAGGGGCCGCAGAGCGTCCGCTACGGTGCGAGCATCGCGGGCAGCGTCGTCTTTGAACGCGAGACAGAACGGTTCGATGTACCCGGCGTGCGCGCCAACATCTCCCTCCTCGGCGCGTCGAACCACCGCTTCGACGACCTCATCGACATCACGGCGGGCGGCAAGGAAGGCTATGCGCGCTTCATCCAGACGCGCAACTATTCTCGCGACTACAAGGACGGCGACGGCCGCCGCGTCCACTCCGGCTACGGCCGCCACAGCCTCTCGGGCATCGTGGGGCTCACGCCCGACGCGGACACACTCTTTGAGGTCGCCTACGACGCGAGCCGCGGCTGGGCAAAGTTCGCGCACGGTAGCATGGACGGCAGCAAGTTCGACCGCGACAGCTATGCGGTGAAGTTCGAGCGCGCGCACATGTCCCCCGTCGTCGAGAAACTCACACTGCATTGGAACTACGCCGAGATCGATCACCTGATGGACAACTATAAGCTGCGCCCCTCCGGCATGATGGGGATGGGAACGGACGTCAGACGCCGCCAGTACAGCGTGCGCGCGATCGCGGACCTCCGGTTCTCCCCGCGCACGACGGGCGCCGTCGGCGTCGAGCTCGGGCAGCAGGCACACGCCTTTGCCGAGGCGCATAAGAACAAGCCGATGAGCGCTTCCGTCGACGATATGACGATCAAGAACCTCGGCATCTTCCTCGAATATAGTCGTGAGATGAAGGAGCGCGACCGCCTGAAAACGGGACTGCGTTACGATCATATGACGGACAAGTACCACGCGAACGTCTTCCACAACCCCCGGGGCATGGTCACGCGTGACCTCATCCCGGGATCGACCTCCGACAATGCCGTGAGCGGATTTATCCGCTGGGAACACACAGCGGCAAAGCAGCCGCTGACGTTCTACGTCGGCCTCGGCCATGCCGAGCGCCCCGCCGACTACTGGGAGTCCTTCCACACATGGAACTTCTACAGCAACCGCATAACAGGCGGCACCGCAGGCCCTGAAGCGCACCGCCCCAAGAAGGAGAAGAACACCCAGCTCGATCTCGGCTGGGTCTACGGCACCGAGAAAACGAACGCGAGCCTCTCGCTCTTCTACGGACATGTGCAGGACTTTATCCTGCGTTACCCCATGGTCGGCTCCGGTATGATGGCTCGTACGCGCTATGGGAATGTGAACGCCCGGCTCTACGGGTTCGAGGCGGAGCTGACGCGTAGCGTATCCCCACGCTGGACGCTCGGCGCATCGCTCGCCTATACCCGCGGCGACGACCGCACGAACGACGCGCCGCTCCCGCAGATCGCCCCGCTCGAAGCGAACCTCACGGCGAAGTACGCGCACGGCAAGGGCGAAGCGAACGCCGTCTGGCGCCTCGTCAGCCGTCAAAACCGCTATCACCGCGGCTACGGCAGCGTCACAGGCTTTGACCGCGGCGGTACGGGCGGCTTCGGCGTCCTCTCGCTGAGCCTCGCCTACCGGCCGGATGAAAATCTCTCATTCTCGCTCGGCGTCGACAATCTCCTCAATAAGACCTACGCCGAATTTGTCAACTACGGCGCGGCTGAAATCACGAGTCTCGGCATCCCCGCGCGCGACCACATCAACGAGCCGGGACGCACATTCTGGTTCAAGACCAACTATCGGTTCTGATGCGCATATAAAGTGGGATCGTACGGAGGAGGCCCACGCCGCTTCACGCGAAAAATACGGCAACAAACGAACCGCAGCATACGCGGCCAAAAGTGAACGCACATCCACAGCATAAAGAGCGCCCCCGAGGAGCATCATCCCTCGAGGGCCTTCTCAATGTGCGGCAGAATATCACAAAAACATCAGCCATTGCCTTGATAACGCACATAAAGTATAATAAACATGTGATTATCCACACGAAAATCCAAACAAAAACGTGAAACGAGGTGATCTCTCTGGAACGGACGCGTATGGACGACCTGTTGGCAAGGAGCGCTGACCGAAAACTATATCTTACAGACCCTCACGGCACAGTTTGAAGTGCCGCCGCGCTATTGGAGCCAAAACAACCCGCCCTACGAAGTGGATTTTCTCATACAGCGCGAGAACGACATCTTTCCCGTCGAAGTAAAAGCGGAGGACAATATCAAAAGCAAAAGCCTGCGGAAATTCAAAGAACTGTTCGGCGACCGTGTGCGGCTGCGCGTCCGGTTCTCCCTCGATAACCTGCGGTGCGACGACGGCGTGCTGAACATCCCCCTGTTCATGGCGGACCATGCGGATCGATTGATCGGCTGCGCCCTCGCCGGGCAGGGCCGCGAACGGGCGGCACGCGAAAAAAAATAGAGAGCAGCCGGCGCGCGGCGCAAATATCCTGCACCGCCTCCTTTCCCTTTTTGCCCGGCTATGATATAATGATTCTAACCGAGCGCGACAGGAGGTGATTGGTCGTGATAGAAGCGGCCAAGGCATTCGAGGAACATATCAAAAGTGAAAACATCACGGGGTTTCAGATCCGTGAGACCGGCGACGACCGCCGGACCGCGGTCTTTGAGAGTGCCCTCGAACTCGAGGGGCGGCGCCTGCCGATCTTCGTCATCATCGACGCGACGGCATACGCCACGATCCGCATTCAGCTCGCCCGGAACGCCGTAGACGACACGAACGCCATGCTCTTAACAGGCTGGCTCATGCGGCAGAATCAGGACAGCCGTCTCATCAAATTCTACCTCACCTCCGACACGACCATCATCGCCGACGTCGTCGTCCCGCACGATCCCGAGCGCTTCGATCCCGGCGTCATGGTGAGCATCCTGCGCGTCTTCATCCGCGACATCACGAAGCTCATGCCCGAGCTGATCCAGCTCCTGCCCGAACCGGAATGAGCGATTTGACAAAGCGCCGTGCATCTGCTATGATGAAGGGCATCGTGGGCATAGTTCATCGGTAGAATGAAAGCTTCCCAAGCTTATATTCAACGGATATGACGAA
>CAUQAR010000165.1:0-3557 GCA_963515775.1 uncultured Selenomonas sp.
TGGAGCACGTTCTTGCGCTCGGCGATGTGCGGATGCACTACATCAAGAAAGAAGAGCTGTTGATGCCGGTCCTCTACGATTACGGTGTCACGGGCCCCTCGCAGGTCATGTGGGGCATCGACGACGAGATGAAGCGCACGCTCAGTATGATCACGAAGGCGCTCAAGGAGGATCCGGAGAACCTGCCGATGCACGAGGCGCGCCTGCGCGCGCTCACGCAGCGTATCCGCGAAATGATCTTCAAGGAGGAAAAGATTCTCTTCCCGCTCAGCCTGCGCTATTTCACCCCGATCGAGTGGTACCGCGCGTATCACGATCTGCCGGATATGGGCGTCTCGTTCGGCGTCGCCATCCCCGCATGGCCTGCGGCGCAGCCGTGGCTCGACCAAGAGGCGGCGCGGCTCGCCCGCGGCGCGGCGGAAGGCAAGCTCCAGTTCCCGACGGGCGAGCTGTCGATGGAACAGCTCACGGCGATTTTCAAAATGCTGCCCGTCGACATCACATTCATCGATAAAGATGACACCGTACGTTTCTTCACGAACGAGGGGCAGGTCTTTACGCGCCCCATGTCGGCGCTCGGGCGCGACGTGATGAACTGTCACCCGCCCGAGATCATCCCCGTCGTGCGCAATCTCATCGCGGATTTCAAGGCGAAGAAGCGCACCGAGATGATCGTTCACCGCTACATCCGCGAGCGCCCCATCCGCGTCCACTATCAGGCGCTCTACGACGCGGCGGGCGACTACATGGGCACGGTCGAGTTCGTCACCGATCACGCCGAGCCGCTTGAAAAATTTCGCCGTTCCGTATAAAATAAAGCCTGTCAAGAAAAATGCTTGACAGGCTTTTCGATTGCCGTTATACTGCGAGGAGTGTTTAGGAAACGCCTGCGGCGGTTCTTCGGAATGGGTGATGTGGCATGGAGCGGCTGTATCGGCTCGCGCAGCTGTACGATCTCTACGGCGCGCTGCTGACGGGGAAGCAGCGGGAATGCTTTCGCCTGCACATCGCCGAGGATTTTTCGCTCGCGGAGATCGGCGAGGCGCTCTCGATCACGCGGCAGGCGGCGCATGAGAGCATCCGCCGCGCGGAGCGCTCCCTCGACGAGATGGAGGAGCGGCTCGGCCTGCTTGCACGCCGCAGGGAAGAGGAGCATGCGCTCGCGGGCGTCTATGAAGCGCTGTGTGCGCTCAAAGAGCCGATTGCGTCCGCGGAGGTGCGGCGTATCGCAGCGCCGCTGAAGAAATACGCGGCGCAGGAGCCGGAACAGGAGGAGGTGAGGGAACATGATCTTTGAGAATCTCTCCGATCGCTTGCAGGGCATCTTTAAGAAGCTGCGCGGACACGGCAAGTTGACCGAGGACGATGTGAACGAGGCGATGCGCGAGGTGCGCATGGCGCTGCTCGAGGCCGACGTCAATTTCAAGGTCGTCAAGGATTTCGTGAAGCGCGTCAAGGAGCGTGCCGTCGGCCGGGAGGTGCTCGACACGCTCACGGCCGCGCAGGCGGTCGTCAAGATCGTCGACGAGGAGCTCACAGACCTCATGGGCGGGACGGAGAGCCGCCTCAAGATCAGCCCGAACCCGCCGACGGTGATCATGCTGGTCGGCCTTCAAGGCTCCGGTAAGACGACCTCGGCGGGCAAGCTCGCCCTCATGCTGAGGAAGCAGGGCAAGCGCCCCCTCCTCGTGGCGGACGACATCTATCGTCCCGCTGCGATCAAGCAGCTCGAAGTCATCGGCTGCCAAGTGGATGTCCCCGTGTTCTCGCAGGGGCAGGAGGACGCCGTCGCCATCGCGCGCGCCTCGATCGCATATTCGGCGTCCCACGCCAACGACGTCGTCATCATCGATACGGCGGGGCGCCTCCAGATCGACGATGCGCTGATGCAGGAGCTGCGCGACATCAAGGCGGCGGTGCAGCCGCACGAGATCCTGCTCGTCGTCGACGCGATGACCGGACAGGAAGCGGTGAACGTCGCGGAGGCGTTTGACGCGTCCCTCGGTCTTGACGGTGTCGTCATGACGAAACTCGACGGCGACGCACGCGGCGGCGCGGCGCTCTCGATCAAGGCGGTCACGGGCTGCCCCGTGAAGTTCGTCGGCATGGGCGAAAAGCTCGAGCCGCTCGAGGTGTTCCACCCCGACCGCATGGCCTCGCGCATCCTCGGCATGGGCGACGTTCTCTCCCTCGTGGAGAAGGCGCAGGAGAATTTCGATCTCGAGAACGCGAAGAAGATGGAGGAGAAGCTCCGCAGGAACGACTTCACGCTCGACGATTTTCTCGATCAGCTCCAGCAGGTGAAAAAACTCGGTTCGCTGCAAAGCATCCTCGGCATGATCCCCGGAATGGGCGGGCTAAAGAAAAAGCTCGGCGATCAAGAGCTCGATCTCGACGGGAAGGAAATGCGCCGCCTTGAGGCGATCATCCGCGCGATGACGCCGAAGGAGCGCGCGGACATTCACATCATCAACGGCAGCCGCCGCAAGCGCATCGCGGCGGGCAGCGGAACGCGCGTGCAGGATGTGAATAAGCTCCTCAAGCAGTTCGGTGAGATGCGCAAGATGATGAAGAAGATGAAACAGATGAAGGGCAAAGGGAAGATGCCCGCAATGCCGAATTTTGGCGGCATGGGACTCCCGAAGATGCCGTTCTTCAAATAATCACAGCGAAAGGTGGTGAGCATATGGCAGTCAAGATTCGTTTGAACCGCATGGGCGCGAAGAAGAATCCCTTCTACCGCATCGTTGTGGCCGACTCGCGCGCGCCGCGTGACGGACGGTTTATCGAGATTCTCGGGAACTACGATCCGTCGAAGCAGCCCGCCGTCGTCAGCATTGACGAGGAGAAGGCGATCGATTGGATGAAGAAGGGCGCGCAGCCGACCGACACGGTCAGAAACATTCTGAGCAAGAACGGTACGATGGCAAAGTTTGCCGCGGCAAAGCGTCAGAAGGATTGATGCGCGCAGCGTCCGGGGGTCCTTCGTTATGAAGGAGCCCCATGGCGGGCGCGCCGCGATGAGGAGAGACGACCGGCGTGAAAGAGATAGTCGAGGTTATTGCCAAATCCTTGGTAGATCATCCGGAAGCTGTCGTCGTTGACGAAACGCAGGATGATCAGGAGATCATATTGAAGCTTCATGTGGCGGAGGATGACATGGGAAAGGTCATCGGCAAGCAGGGGCGCATCGCAAAGGCACTGCGCAGCGTTGTCAAAGCCGCCGCGGCGAAGGAGAATAAGCGGGCGACGGTCGAGATCGGCTGAGCCTGTAGAAACGGCGTGCGTCATGGACGGCCGCCGTTTTTGTATAAGGAGAGATACAGAGTGGATTCTATTTCGGTGAAAGTACCCGTCACGGTCAAGGCCAAGCTGACGGAGAAGCTGCGCACGAAGATGCGCACGGAGATGGAGGAAGGCGTTGGCCGCGCGGAACTCGAGCTGCAGCAGCTCGGTATCCAGGAAAAACGCGTGATGCAGGAGGCGGAGCAGGGCGAGCTTACGCCGCAGGCGATCGATCACATCAATACGATTCGGCAGGAGCGCCAGCGTCGCAT
>CAUQAR010000166.1:0-3524 GCA_963515775.1 uncultured Selenomonas sp.
GCGCGAGGCTGTGCGCGGCCGGCAGGCGGGGCGGACGCAGGAGATTCAGCGGCTCATCGGCCGCGCGCTGCGCGCGGTGGTCGATCTGCGCGCGCTCGGGGAACGGACGATTCACATTGACTGCGACGTCGTGCAGGCGGACGGCGGCACGCGCACCGCGTCGATCACGGGGGCGTTCGTCGCGCTCGTGGAGGCGTGCGCGACCTTCTATACGAAGCGCGGCATATTTCCTGTGCGCGACTATGCGGCGGCGGTTAGCGTCGGCATCGGTGCGGAGAATACGCCGCTGCTCGATATTTGCTATGAGGAGGATGCACACGCGCTGGTCGATATGAACCTCGTGATGACGGAGGCAGGGCAATTCATCGAGGTGCAGGGCACGGGCGAGGGCCGTCCCTTTTCACGCGCGGAGATGGACGCGCTGCTCGACCTCGGCGCGCATGGGATTCGCACGTTGATTGATTTGCAGAAAAGGGCGCTGGGGGAGACCCTCTCAGGGCTGCCGGGACGGGAGGGATGAGGATGGAAACAATACTGATTGCGACCTCGAACGCAGGAAAGGTGCGCGAGATGGAGCGGGCGTTTGCGGGACTTCCCGTACGTCTGGTTCCGCTCTCCCGGCTGCGGGAGATCCTGCCGGATGCGCCGGAGATCGCGGAACCGGAAGAGGATGGGACGACATTCATGGATAATGCGCGTATCAAGGCGCGCTATTATCGAAAAGCGACGGGCCTTGCCGCGCTCGCAGATGATTCGGGACTCTCCGTGGATGCGCTCGGCGGTGCGCCGGGCGTGCATTCGGCGCGCTATGCGGGCGTACACGGCGACGATGCGGCGAACAATGCGAAGCTGTGCACCGCGCTGCGTTCGGCCCACGCGGAAAACGCGGCGGCCGCGTATCATTGTGCGCTCGTGCTCGCGTTTGCCGATGGGCGGGAGCTGACGGCGGAGGGCGTGTGCCGCGGTTTTATTCGCCCGGAAGCGCGCGGAACAGGCGGCTTTGGCTATGATCCGTATTTCTATTTGGAGAACGGAAAGACGATGGCGGAGCTGAGCCTTGCGGAAAAGCATGCCGTCAGTCACCGCGGCGCCGCACTGCGTCGGATGAAGGAATTGCTCGCAGACAGCCTGTGAGACGATCTGCGGCGCGATGCGTCATAGAATGGAGGAACTCTGTATGAGGGTCGGTATTGTCAGCGATAGTCACGGAGACGTCGGCGTATTCGCACGGATGCTTGCCGTTCCGGGCGCGGCGGAGGCGGAACTCTGGCTGCATGCGGGGGATTTTGCAGCGGATGCGGATGTGCTGGAGGAACTGACGGGGAGACGGGTTGTGCGCGTGCGCGGTAACTGTGACGCCTTTGCGGAGGGCGCTCATGACGAGACGTCCGTAGCGGTGGTGGGACACCGCATCTTTTTGACGCACGGGCATCTGTTCCATGTCAATTACGGGACAGAGCGCCTTGCGGCAGCGGCGCGGGAAGCGGGGGCGGATATCGTCGTTTACGGGCATACACATGTCGCGTATGAAGAGCGCGGCGATGCGCTCGTACTGAACCCGGGCAGCATCGCACGGCCGCGCGATGAACAGCGTGGATCGTTTATGCTGATGGACATCGTAGAAAATGAAGAACCACAGGTGAAACTCATTCGCATTGCGTAAAAATTTTTTAAAAATTTTATCATATATAATTTAAATCAAAAGATATAAATTATATATATGCAATTTAGAACAACGTGTAAAAGATAATTTGATTTATATCGAACGATAAAACAAGGAGAAAAATCAAGAACGTGCGATAATAAAATGCATTATTATTTTTGATCGAGTTGACTTCCTCGAAATTGAATGAGATTCACTTTTCGTAAGGTTTCGCAATGAATTTGAAAGGCTTGAAAGCAAGAAAAAAATATGATATAGTCTAGTTAACCTGTGTATAAGTTATATTTATAGGAGGGATTATTTTGCGAGAGCTAAGCGCAAAAGAAATCACGGAGAATGTCGCCGAGATGTGCATGGAAGCGGCATACTATCTCCCGAACGACGTCTATGAGGGACTCAAAAAGGGGCGAGAGACGGAAGAGTCACCCGTAGGAAAGGTTGTCCTCGATCAAATCATCAGCAACGCTGAGATTTCACGCGATGAGGATCGTCCGTATTGTCAGGATACGGGAATGACCATCGTGTTCGCGGAGGTCGGGCAGGATCTCCACGTCACGGGCAGTCTGCTGGATGATGCGATCAACGAGGGGATTGCGAAGGGCTATACGGACGGATATCTGCGCAAATCCGTTGTTGCAGAACCGCTCTTCAACCGCAAGAACACGCAGAACAATACGCCGGGCATCATCTACACGAAGATCGTTCCGGGCGACAAGCTCGACATCACGATCGCGCCGAAGGGCTTTGGCTCCGAGAACAAGTCCGGCGTGAAGATGCTTGTTCCGGCCGACGGTGTCGCGGGCGTCAAGAAGGCGGTCATGGACATCATTCGGCATGCGGGCCCGAATCCGTGCCCGCCGATGGTGGTCGGCATCGGCATCGGCGGCACGATGGATCAGGCGGCGCTCCTCTCGAAGAAGGCGCTGACGCGTTCCATCGATCATCGTAATCCCATGCCCGAGTACGCAAAACTCGAGAGTGAGCTCCTCGAGGAGATCAACAAGACGGGCATCGGCCCCCAGCTGGGCGGCACGACGACCGCGCTTGCGGTGAACATTGAGTGGGGCGCAACGCACATTGCGGGGCTCCCGGTTGCGGTCACGATCTGCTGCCATGCGTTGCGGCATGCGCATCGGGTTCTGTAATCGCCTTTTTCTGTGTATTGTTTTAGGGAGGAACTCTCAATGGCGGAAAGTATCCGTATTACCACTCCGTTTACGGAGGAAATGTCCCGTAAGCTAAAGGCCGGTGACAGCGTTCTGATCACGGGCACGATCATCAGCGCGCGCGACGCGGCGCACAAGGCCATGACGGAAGCGCTCGCAAAGGGCGAGGCGCTGCCGGTCGACTGGCACGACCAGATCGTCTACTACCTCGGACCGACGCCGGCGAAGCCGGGCGACCCGATCGGCTCCTGCGGCCCGACGACATCCGGTCGCATGGACGCCTATACCCCGACGATGCTCGATCAGGGCATCAAGGGCATGGTCGGCAAGGGCTCGCGTTCGAAGGAAGTCGTCGATTCGATGAAGAAGAACGGCGTCACCTACTTCGCCGCGGTCGGCGGCGCGGCGGCGTTGATCGCAAAGTCGGTCAAGAAGTACGAAGTGGTCGGCTATCCGGAACTCGGACCTGAGGCCGTTGCGAAGCTGACGGTTGAGGATTTCCCCTGCATCGTCGTCATTGACTCTGAGGGCAATGACTTCTACGAGATTGGGCAGAAACCCTATCGTAAGAACTGAGGAGACGCCGCCTGCCGGCACTCCCCATCGCTACTGTGTTTATGTTTATGTTGATGGTTTGGCGCATGACAAATCATTAGGAGGTGAATGTTTGGGAGAGTCCTCTCCCAAACTTCCTT
>CAUQAR010000167.1:0-3474 GCA_963515775.1 uncultured Selenomonas sp.
TCCTTGAACACCGTCATCGTCTGCTCGCCCGCTATGATCGCGCGCACATTCGGCACGTCCGCATCCTGCCCCGTGATTAGCGGCAGCGGCCGCTCCGGTGTGCCGTAACCGTCGTTTTTGAGCGCCTCGAGCACACCGAGGGCGATCGAATCGTTCGCGCAGAGGACCGCATCCGGCCGCGTGTCCGTATAGCAGCGCGCCAAAAGCGCCGCCATGCGTTCCCGCGCCATCAAGGACGCCCATCCAGGCGTTGCGCACTGTGCTGCCGAGACATCGCCCGAAGGCACGACGATCCGGCCGCTGTCGATATAGGGCCGCAGCACATCCATCGCGCCTGCAAAGAGCGCCGCCGTATTGCTGTCGTTCATCGGCCCCGCCGCGATCTCGAGGCGCAGCGGCTCCTTTGCATCCGCCGCCCGGAGCCCCGCGACGATCGCCTCCGCCTGCATTCGACCGATCGCCGCGCTGTCGAACGTCGCGTAGTAATCGACCGCATCCGTATTCATGAGGAGGCGATCGTAGGCGATGATTGTGACGCCCTCCCCCTTTGCCCGTTCGAGCACCGGCGCGAGCGCGTCGCTGTCCACCGCCGCGACGATGAGCACCTTGCAGCCGCGATCGATCATGTGCGCGATCTGCGCCGCCTGCCGGGCCGCATCGTAGTCGGCGAACTGCACGTCGACGTCAAAATCCTTTGCGCGCAGCTCCATCTCGAGATTGGCGCCGTCCTGATTCCACCGCTGAAGCACCTCGGACGGCATCGCGACGCCGACCTTCACCCCGCTGTTGTCGCGCGGCACCACATCCGCACCGCCGCAGCCGCCCAGAGAGAGCAGGGCCAAGAGCGCCAGCACACAGACAAAGACTCTCCGCATTTCCATCATCCTCCTGACAAAAGTGTAACGCCTCCACAGGATCTCTTACTTGATGTACCGGGACCATTGTATACATTTTTTGCGCGCATCTTTAGCAATTCGTATCTCTATAATCGTATCGTATCAACCAGCCGCGCTTTTGTCAAGGCGCGGCCCGCAGCGCGCGGCATGACCGCAATCCTAGACTTCATTGCATCGTCATTTGAAATAAATTGCAAAAATATGAAAAAAGGCTTAACCCCGCCCCCCCCGTGTAATATAGTCTCTGTATAACGGAGCGCAGCGCTGCCGGGCGGAACCTACAGCGCCGCGCACCGCGATGGAACAGCCCCGCGGGGCATCTACAGGAGGGACAGGAATGTTGCAAAGAATGAAGGACCATCGTCATCTGGCACTCGGCGTTGCGATCGCGCTGACGGCCAGCGGGAGCATGCTCTTTGCGGGCGCGCCGGCGGAGGCGGCGGGCGTTACGATTACCGCCGACCAAACGGGCGAGGTGGTCGGCTCAAAGACGACGAACAAAACGTCGGGCAACGAAGTGATCGTCGGCATAGAAGGCAGTTTCGGCTACACGCCGCGCCGAGCCCAAGTCTGAGGGGCGGCAGCGGCATGCTCGAGCTCGGCTACCGGTTCGCGCCCAAGGGCAGCCGCCTCAGCTACGGCCTGAGCCTCACGGGCTGGCAGGGCAAGCGTGAGGGTCTCACGGTCGGCGTTCAGGTCGCTTGGGGATTCTGAGGAAAGTTTATATCACAGACATACGAAGGGGCGTCTCCGGGCGCCTCTTTTTGCGTGCATTCTTATTGAAGACGCGCCGCCGGCTCGTGCGCGCCGATATTGACTGGCGCGCATCAAATCCTATATAATAGGCACAGAAGGATTTGCCGAAAAGGACGGTGCCGCATGCGGACAAGAGACTTCAACGCGCTGAACGATCTGCTGTTTAAGTATGTGTTCGGAAAAGAGGAGCGCAAGGCGCTGACGCTCTCCTTTATCAATGCCGTGCTCGGCCTGGAGGGCGCGCGGGCGTTTGTCGATCTGAAATTCGCCGACCGCGAGCTCGACCCAGAACTGTACGATGCGAAGGGCGCGCAGCTCGACCTCTTTTGCACGATGGAAGACGGCACGCAGGTCAACATCGAGGTACAGGTGCGCGACCAGCATAACATTGAGCAGCGCTCCCTCTTTTACTGGGCGCGGCTCTATCAGGACCCGCTCCTGAGCGGCGAGGACTATCAGCGGCTGCACCGGACGGTCGGCATCAATCTCCTAGGATACAGCGCGCTGCCGCAGAGCGATTTTCACAGCGTATACGGACTCTACAATATCGCATCCGGACATCGCCTGACGGACGATATAGAGATTCACTTTATCGAGATGCCGAAGGTCCCGAAAAAGCTGCCTACAGATCTCCGCCGGATGCGGATGCTGGAGAAGTGGGCGGCGTTCCTCAGCAACAAACTATCGGATGAAGAAATGGAGGTGCTGGCGATGAACGAAGCGGTCATTGGCGACGCCTGGGCTGCCATGGAGGATTTCCTGGCCGACAGACGGCGGCGTATTCCGTATTTGCAGCGCGAGAAAGCCGAGCGCGACCGAAAATATGAGATGCGATACGAGAAAGAACACGCCCGCGCAGAAGGGCTTGCGGAAGGACGTGCCGAAGGACGTACCGAAGGACGTGCCGAAGGACGTGCCGAAGGACGTGCCGAAGGACGTGCCGAAGGGCTTGCGGAGGGGCTTGCAAAAGGTCGCACCGAAGGCACCCTGGATGCCAAGAAGGCGATCGCCCTCAACATGCTGCGCGCGGGGACGTCTGCCGAACAGACGGCACGGATCACGGAGCTCCCCCTCGCGGAGGTACAACGGCTCGCGGGCGCACACGATCGTGCCCTCTCCTAAATCAACGTACAAAAACGACGCTGCGGCGCATGCGCGCGGCGTCGTTTTTTCGTGCGCATGTGCGCCGCAGCCTCCTCATCCATTCACGCGCTGCCGGCACGGCAACCCGCACATATAACGTGCGCCGCACAAAAATATTACAAAAATCTGAGAAAACGCTTGACTCTGTCCCCCCCCCGTGTAATATACTCTCTGTATAGAGGATCAGATCGCGCTGCAAATCAATATGTGCGCACCGATCCCGCAGAGGGAAGGTGTCCGTAGGACACAGATGTAGGAGGGGCAAGAATGTTTCAAGGAACGAAGAGACGAAACGCACTGCTTGCGGCACTCGCACTGACGGCCGGCGGGAGTGTCCTGCTCGCGGGGACGACGCACGCCGCGGCGGCGAGCAAGACGATCACGGAGGATCAGCCGGGGGATGTCGACGGTACGGAGCTGCTCGGCGGCAGCACGTCCGGCAACGAACTGATCATCGGCACTCCCGGCGGCGGAGCGCATCCGACCATCGGCGGCAGCGTGAGTGGCGCTTCGCACGATACGAGTAACGTCAGCGGAAACAAAGTGACCGTACGTAGCATTTCTCTTGGCACGGCCACAAATCCGCTGTATATCATCGGTGCAGATGCCGCAGGCGCAGGAAACGCCTCCGGCAACCGCGTCTCACTCGGCGCCGTCACCGTTCGCAACGATGTCTATG
>CAUQAR010000168.1:0-3457 GCA_963515775.1 uncultured Selenomonas sp.
TCCGCCCGCAGGGCGCACCCGCACCCGCGCCGACGGACATCCACGCGGAGGACAGTCCCCGCAGCATCGCCGACCGCTATCGCAGCAGATAAAGAAGTGTCATACAAGAGGCCGCCGCACTGCGCTTCAGGCGACGGCCTCTATTTGTGTGCGCCGACAGCCGACATTGACCGACGCATACAAAACCATTATAATAGATTCATAAACTTCCAAAGGACGGGTTTTATGCGAACAAGAGACTTTTACGCCTTAAACGATCTTTTGTTTAAATATGTTTTCGGCCGTGAGGAGCGCAAGAACATCACACTCTCTTTCATCAACGCGGTACTCGGCCGTACGGGCGCGCAGGCATTTGTCGATCTCAGTTTCGCCGATCGCACCGTCGATCCGGAAGCGCTGACCGGGAAAAGCGCCGTGCTCGATCTCCTCTGTATTATGGACGACGAAACGCAGATCAACATCGAGGTGCAGGTACAGAACCAGCATGATATGGCACAGCGCACACTATTTTACTGGTCACGGCTCTATCAATCTGCGATCAAGAGAGGCGAGAATTACCGGGATTTACGCCGTACCATAACGATCAATCTGTTGGGGTATAGCATTTTGCCGCAGAAGGAGTTCCACAACGTATACGGACTCTACGATATCGTCTCGGGACATCATTTGACTGCCGACATAGAAATTCACTTTCTCGAGCTGCCGAAAGCGGCAAAGGCATTGACATCCATCTCACCCGGCATGCGTCTGCTCGAGAAGTGGATGGCGTTTTTAAACAACAATCTATCTGATGAAGAAATGGAGGCGTTAGCAATGAGCGAAGCTGCAATCAACGAAGCATGGGATGCCATGTCGGAATTTGTCCGGGAAGCCGGGCTACGCCACGCCCAGATTCGACGCGAGATGATAGAGCACGACTACGCCAGCAACATGCGCGGCGCACGAGAAGAAGGCTTAGCCCAGGGCTTAGCCGAAGGGAGAGCCGAGGGCGATCTGAAGGTACGAAATATGATCATCCGTCTCCTGCGCACGGGAATGCCCGCAGCGGAGGTCGCCGCAGCTGCCGAGCTAAGCAGATCCGCCGTTCAGAAAATTGCAGAGGAAAACGGCATCACCGTCTCCTAGTATCATATGAACTGTATCGTGCCGCCCACACGCGGCCGCCCCGCGCGCGCCGATCACCGACATCCGCCCGCAGGGCGCACCCGCACCCGCGCCGACGGACATCCACGCGGAGGACAGCCCCCGCAGCATCGCCGACCGCTATCGCAGCCGCTAACACAGCACATACGAACCGCCCCAACGCATGTCGACATTGGGGCGGTTTTCCATGCAGTTTTTCCTTACAGCACCATTTTTCTCAGCATCTCGGCATACGTTACGAGCGTCACATTGCCCTCTGTTGCCGCCGCATCTATGCAGCCCTTGGTAAAGCCGCTCTTTGCAAACAGGAACAAATGGGTCTGCTGATAGCGGAACATCCGGCTGCGCTCCACGAGACGCTGTAAGATCCCGACATCCACCTTTTCATTCGTCCATTTGCATTCGGCAAAAAGCGCACTGTCCTTATCCTGCGCGCCCATAATATCGATTTCCGTCTGCCGTTTCCGCACCGGATCGGTTCCCCACCAGCGCCCGAGCGAGACGAACGCGACAGGGGAGGCGCCGTCCAGCAGAAGAAGCCACAGATACTGCCTGCAAATTTCCTCGAACACAGGCCCCATATATGTGGGCAGCTGCGCCGCGATCCGCCGATAGACAACCTTCGCGCCGCCGCGTGCAATGATGGAGAGATGTTCCGGTACGAACCGGTACCAAAATCGAAACATATTGTCGGCGATCATATAGATCGATTTGCGGGATGCCTTCTCACCGTACGGCGTCTCCCGCTCAATGAGTCCGAGCCTCACGAGATTTTTGAGATAACTATCGCAGACGCTCGTCTGCACACCGACCTTTCCTGCGATCTCCGCCATACGCGATGCGCCCCCCGCAATGGCGCCGATGACGCTGTTATAGAGTGCCGCCTCACGCACCTCCTGCTTGAGTAGATTTCCCGGCTCCTCAAAGAGGGTCGACGAAGCGTTAAAAAACGTGTTCTTGATATTATCCGCTACGCTCAGCCGGTCATCTATTTGGAGCAAATACTGCGGCGTACCGCCCATGATGCCGTAGATCAGCGCCTGATCAAGCGGAGCGAATCCCGCACAGCAGCGGCAGGCGTCTGCAAAATCAAACGGCAGGAGCTTCAGCTGCATCGTCCGCCGACCGTAGAGCGGCGCCTTGTACGCCAGCACATGATCCTCCATATAGGACATCGAGGACCCGCAGAGGATCAGCATCAGCTTGCTGTTCTTTTGGTTCCTGTCGATGATCATCTGCAACGTCGAGGTGAGACTTTGCTCTGCGCGCGCCGCGTAAGGGTACTCGTCGATGATGAGGACGATCCGCTCCGTTTCCGCCATGCGAAACACATAGGTCAGCGCGTCTTGAAAGGAGAGAAACGATGTCCCTTCGCGAATGTCCGCACTGCTCTCCAAGATGCCGCGGCTGAAATTCTCGAGATTCTGCTTTGCATTGCCCTCTACGCCGGTCAGATAGATCGCCTTCTTCCCCGCGATGAATCGCGTGATGAGCGCCGTCTTTCCCACGCGACGGCGCCCGTAGATCACCGCAAATTCAAATCGCTCTGAAGCATAGCATTCATTGAGTGCCGCCAGCTCCCTTGTTCTGCCGATAAACATATTGCATCTCTCCTGCACACACCACCTATGGAATTACTATAAGCAATATGAAAATTTTAGTCAAGTACGATTTACTCAACTACACTTGACTAAATCGTACTTGACTAAAGCCTCTTCTGCGAAGACCCATACAGCTGCGGTGATATCAGATGATTTGGCTGCATCTAAAAGTTGAATATAATTCATATTTTTCCTTCATATCGAATATTGTTATTTTTATTTCAGAAATCTATAGACAATTACTCTCACTTATCGTATAATTCGACATAGATTCTCATTCTATTCAAACGGATGGCCTGTTCTGCGAGATCGCATCGACATCCCGTCGTCTCACAGACTTCCCGGCGCTGGGATCGCGGACGTGCGGCATACGCTGCGCGCGGCAGGGAGGCGCGATCGTGATGCGGGACGGCCCTTTGCAAAGGAGTGTTGCGATATGACTTCCATCAAACGACGGCGGCATATGTACCGCCTGCTCTCCTGCGCCGTCTGCGCATGGCTTGCCGCTCCCGTCTGTACTGCATGGGCGGACGCGGGTTCATCGGGGGGCGGCAAGTTGCTACCGCCGACATCCATGTAGAGGCCGACGCCGCGAAAGAAGACGCGAAATACGAGTCGCAGGCGACGACCATCATCACCGCCGAGGAGATCGCAAAGAAACAGGCCAAATCCGTCGAGGACATCATCTTCGGCGAGACGGGCGTCACGCGCAC
>CAUQAR010000169.1:0-3444 GCA_963515775.1 uncultured Selenomonas sp.
CGCTCGAGATCGTGAAGGCGGTGCGCTCGTTCGACCCGTGCATGGCGTGCTCGACGCATCTCTTTAACGCGAAGGGCGAGAAGATCCGCGTCGTGACGACGGACCCGTATGCGGGCGTGCGCGTGGACGAATAGGGGGCGGCCGTTATGAAACAAGAAGAACGGAAGGAATACTACCTCTTTAGTCCCTTCCTGCGCATCTTTCACTGGCTGATGGCGGGCGCGATTGTGGTCCTCTTCGTGACGGGCTTTCTGATCACGAAGCCGCCCGTGATCCTCGCCTCGGAGCCGACGGCGACGCCGCTCCTGATGAATGTGGTGCGCAACATCCACTTCATCGCGGCGTTCGCGTTCTGCGCGGGCTTCATCGGGCGCGTCTACGGCTTCATCATCAACCGCGGCGACCGTCTCTTCCCACATTTTTGGAAGGCGCAGTTCTACCGTGATACGCTCGACGTGGCGCTCCACTACATGCTCATTAAACCCTCGCACGCGCCGTTCCTCCGGAACCCGCTCGCGCGCGGCTCGTACGCGGGGCTCTATGTGATGGTCGCGATCGAGGTGCTGACGGGCTTTGCGATCTACTATATGACGGAGCCGAGCGCTGTCGGCGGCATCCTCTTCGGCTGGGTGAACCGCATGCTCGGCGGCGAGTACATGACGCATGTCGTCCATCACTATACGGCGTGGGCGATCATCGTCTTCGCGGTCGGCCATTTCTACATGGTCGTGCGCGCGGAGTTCATGGAGGGCGAGGCCGAAGTCTCGAGCATGTTCGCGGGCAGTAAGCTCCTGCGGCACACGCCCGTGGACGCGAAGGATGTCGAATGATCGGATTGTATGACTGCGCGCGCGTGCTGCACCGCACGGGGAAATTCATCAAGCGGCAGTTCGCGCTCACATCACCGAAGGAGAAAAGTACTATGTGTAAAGACTGCGGCTGCGGCGAACTCACCGAGAGCACGACGCACATTCAGTTCTTCGTGCGCGGCTACACGTCGGAAAATGCCGCGGTGGTCGAAAAGGCGCTGCTCGGGCTGCCGGGCGTCCTCTATGTGCATATCCACACGCACGACGGGGAGACGACCGTGGACTATAATCCGGCCAAGACGAAGCTGACGGAGATCGCGCGCACGTTCGAGGCGCACGATCTCGCGGCCGAGCTTTAGTCCCCCCCATGCACGAGATGGCGCTCGCCGAGGGGATCCTCGACATCGCGCTCGACTATGGCCGGCAGAATGCGGCGGTGCGCATCGCCGAGGTGCATCTCCTGCTCGGGGAGCTCACGGGCGTGGAGACGGAGGCCCTCAGCCTCGCGTTCTCCTCGCTCGTGCGCGGCACGATCGCGGCGGATGCACAGCTCACATGGACGCGCGTGCCGCTCACGGGGCGGTGCGGCGACTGCGGGAGGGAGATGCGCCTCCGCCCGCAGGACGTGCTCTGCCCTGTCTGCGGCGGCGGCATGGCGTTGACCGGCGGACGTGAGCTGCGCGTCGATTATATAGAATTGGAATAGATATGAAGGTACTGGTCAAGGCGGACATCCTTGGACGCAATGAGAACGCGGCGGCGGAGAACGCCGCGCTCTTTGCGCGTCACGGGATCTACGCGCTGAATCTATTGGGCTCTCCGGGCGCGGGCAAGACGTCCCTCCTCGAGCGGACGCTCGCGGCGCTTTCGGGGGCGCTGCGCATGGCGGTGATCGAGGGCGATCTCTTCACCGATAAGGATGCGGCGCGCATCGAGCGCTGCGGCGCGCCCGTCGTGCAGATCAATACGAGCGGCGGCTGTCACCTCGACGCGGCGATGGTCGCGGCGGCGCTCGTGCAGCTCGATCTCACGGCGCTCGATCTCATTGTGATCGAGAACGTCGGGAACCTCGTCTGCCCCGCGGAGTTCGCGCTCGGCGAGGATGCGAAGGCGGTGGTGCTCTCGGTTACGGAGGGCGACGACAAGCCGCTCAAATACCCGCTGATCTTTAAAGAATCGGCAGCGGCGGTGCTGAACAAGGCCGATCTTTTGCCCTATACGGATTTCGACCTTGCGGCGGCGCGGCGGGACATCGAGGCGCTGCATCCCGGCATCGCGGTGCTGCCCGTCTCCGCGCGCACGGAGGAGGGCCTTGCGGACTGGTATGCGTGGCTGCGCGCGGCGGTCGCGGCAAAGAGAGGAGGTGCGGCGGATGGCGTATGATGCGCTCGTCGATGTGGCGCCTGTGACGGTGCTCGGCATCGGCAATATCATCCTTTCCGACGAGGGGTTCGGCGTGCGCGCGATGGAGTATCTCGCGGCGCACTATCGTTTTTCGCCGGGGGTGCGGCTGCTCGACGGCGGCACGCTCGGCCCGGAGCTGCTGCATTTCGTGACGGGAACGGAGAAGCTGCTCATCCTCGACGCCGTTGCGGGCGACGGGGCGCCCGGGACGGTGTATCGCTTTGAAAACGATGCGGTGATGGCGCATTTTCAGGAAAAGCTCTCCTCGCACGAGATCGGCATTCAGGATGTGCTCGCGTGGCTGACGGTGACCGGAAAGGCGATCCCCGACGTCGTGGTGCTCGGCATGCAGCCGTACGATCTCTCGGCGGGCCTCACGCTCAGCGACGCGATGGCGGCGGCCCTGCCGTCCTTTGCGGCGCGCGCGGTCGAAGAACTCGTGCGCTGGGACGAGGTCCCCGCGGCGCGCACAGCGCGGGGGGCGTAAATGGAGACGCGGCGCAGCGCGGACGCAGCAAGGTGTGACGCACTGCGCCGCGCCTTTCGCGTCTCCGGGATCGTGCAGGGGGTGGGCTACCGCCCCTTCGTCTATCGGCTGGCCGCGCGCTATGGTCTTGCCGGCCGGGTCTGGAATGACAGCGCGGGCGTCGGCATCGAGGCGGAGGGCGATCCCGCGGCGCTTGTGGCCTTTGCCGCAGCTCTCTCCGATGAGGCGCCGCTCGCAGCGTCCGTGACGGTGGTGAAAGCGCGCGAAATCGCGCCCGTGGGGGAGACGGACTTTCGCATTCTGCCGAGTCCCGCGGGCGATGCGCCGCGCACCCTCGTCTCGCCCGATCTCGCCGTCTGCGCGGACTGCCGCCGCGAGGTCATGGATGCGCGGGATCGGCGCTATGGCTACGCGTTCACGAACTGCACGAACTGCGGCCCGCGCTACACCATCATCCGCGGCATGCCGTACGATCGGCCGCTGACGACGATGGCGGCGTTCCGCATGTGCGGCGCCTGTCAAGGGGAGTACGACGATCCCGCCAATCGCAGGTTCCACGCGCAGCCGAACGCCTGCGCCGCCTGCGGGCCGTCCTATCGGCTGCGCACGGCGGGCGGCGTCTTTGCGGGCGATCCGCTCGCCGAGGCGCGGCGGATCGTGGCGGCGGGCGGCATCGTCGCGGTCAAGGGCATCGGCGGCTATCATCTCGCGTGCGACGCGCGCAGCGAGGCCGCAGTCCTGCGC
>CAUQAR010000170.1:0-3376 GCA_963515775.1 uncultured Selenomonas sp.
CGGCGGCAAGCTCCGTGTCGGGGATGTCGCGGGCGGCGGTAAAGGTCGCCGTACCCGCTTCGAGGTTGACGGTGACATCCGAGATTCCGTCCATGCCACTGAGTGCCTTCGTGACGTGCTTGACGCAGTGCGGGCAGGTCATGCCCTTGACATTGATGGTCTTTTCCATGGTAAAATCTTCCTTTCCCTGTGCGGCGGCAGTATCTGCCGTTTCTTCATGTATCTCATCCATCGCAAAGGCGATGGGGCTTACCGTGACCTCGTGACGCGTGTGCGCCGTCTCCGCCGCGGGCGCGTGCTCGATGGCGAACAGGCGCAGGCGCAGCGCGTTCAGCACGACGCAGACGCTTGACAGGCTCATCGCCGCCGCGCCGATCATGGGCGAGAGCTTGATGCCAAAGGCGGGGTAGAGCACGCCCGCCGCGAGCGGAATGCCGATGACGTTGTAGAAGAACGCCCAGAAGAGGTTCTGCTTGATGTTCCGCATGACACTGCGCGACAGACGGATCGCGCTCACAGCATCGAGGAGGTCGCTCCGCACGAGCACCGCGTCTGCGCTGTCGATGGCGACATCCGTACCCGCGCCGATGGCGATGCCGAGATCCGCCTGCACAAGTGCGGGCGCGTCGTTCACGCCGTCACCGATCATGGCGACGCGGTGTCCCTCGCGCTGCAGACGCTCCACATGGGCACGCTTGTCCGCAGGGAGAACGCCCGCAATCACCTCCGTGATGCCGAGCCGCGCGGCAATCGCCCGTGCCGTGCGCTCGTCGTCGCCCGTCAGCATGATGGGGGTGAGGTTCATCGCCTTCATCTGCGCGACCGCCGCCGCACTCGTCGGCTTCTCCGCATCGCGCACACCGAGGAGGCCGACGACGCGCCCCGCGCGTACTACGATGAGTGCCGGCTCGCCGCGCTCAGCCATCTCCGCCCGCGCCATCTCAACCGCGTCCGCGAGCGGGATGCCGAGCTCTGCGAGCAGAGCCGCATTGCCCGCCGCACAGTCCACGCCCGCCACACGCGCTCGCACACCCTTGCCGAACACCGCCGCGAAATCCGCAGCGGCGGGGACGATCAGCCCCCTCTCCGCAGCATAGCCCGTAATCGCTGCTGCAATCGGGTGCTCGCTGCCCTGTTCAAGCGCAGCTGCAAGTGCAGCAAGCGCGTCGGCATCCATCCCGACGGGACGGATGCTGACGAGCTGCGGTCGACCCTCGGTGAGCGTGCCCGTCTTGTCCATCAGCACCGCGCTGATGTTCCCCGCCGTCTCCAATGCCTCGCCCGACTTGATGAGGATGCCGTGCGCCGCGCCGCGCCCCGTACCGACCATGATTGCGACGGGGGTTGCAAGCCCCAGCGCACAGGGGCAGGAGATGACGAGAATCGAGATCGTGATGGAAAATGCGAACTCCACCGTCGCGCCCATCATGAGCCAGATCGCGCCCGCCGTGAGGGCAATTGCAATCACAACGGGGACAAATACCGCCGAGACGCGGTCGGCGAGGCGGGCGATCGGTGCCTTTGACCCGCTCGCATCATCCACAAGACGGATGAGCTGACGGATCGTCGTATCCTCACCGACGCGTGTTGCGGTGAAGCGGATCGTCCCCTCGACGTTCAGCGTCCCCGAGGTCACGGAGTCTCCCTCCGTTTTCGGAACGGGCATGGATTCGCCCGTCACGGCGGATTCGTCGATGCTCGTCGCACCGTCCGTCACCGTCCCGTCCACGGGGATGCGTGCGCCGGGACGCACGATGACCGTATCGCCGAGGACGAGCGTCGCCACAGGTATGACCTGCTCCACACCGCCGCGCACGACCGTCGCCTCGGCAGGTGCGAGCTGCATGAGGGCGCGGAGTGCGCCCGTCGTCTGTCCCTTTGCGCGCGCTTCGAGGAATTTACCGACCGTGATAAGCGTGACGATCATGCCCGCCGACTCGAAATAGAGGTTCGTACTGTACTCCGCCGCAAGCGCGAGATCGCCGTGCCCCAGCCCCCAGCTCATGCGGAACATCGCGAACACACCGAACAGCGCGGATGCCATCGAGCCGATCCCGACGAGCGTATCCATATTCGGCGCACCGTGCAGGAGATTGCGGAATCCATTGACATAGTATGGACGATTCACATACATGATCGGGAGAACGAGCACGAACTGCGCAAGTGCAAACGTCAGCGCATTCTCCGCGCCCCAGAAAACTTCCTGGAATCCCGCCGCGTAGGGCACGCCCCACATCGCGAGCATCGGGCTCATCGCCAGATACATCGTCGGCAGGAGGAAGAGGATGGACGTGAGAAGCCGCGACCGCATGGCACGCGTCGCCCTCTCTGCGGCATCCGCCCCCGCATCCGCTGCGCTTCCACTCTGCGGGGCTGTCTGTGCGCCCCCCGCGCCCTTGACGCTCGCGCCGTACCCCGCGTCCTCAACCACGGCGATGATCGCGGCGGGGCTTGTGACTGCTGCGTCATAGGCAAGCGTCATCGTATTCGTCAGGAGATTGACGGAGACCTCCGCCGTCCCTTCCATCTTCTTTACGGCGCGTTCCACCCGCGCCGAACACGCCGAGCAGGTCATGCCCGTGACGTTGAATGTTTCTTTTTTCATAGACTTCCTTTGTTGAACGTTTTTTGTTACAGTATAACATTCCTGTCAAGTACAAATAGTAATGAGAAAAAATTTCAAAAAATATTGCGTTGAAATATGAGAAGTGTTATCATCGAAGAAGCAAAAGCAAATCATCCAAAGGAGGATTTTACATGGCAAAGGTTGCAGTTGTATTTTGGAGCGGATCGGGAAATACGGAGGCAATGGCGAACGCGGTCATGGAAGGGGTTGCGAAGGGCGGCGCGGAGGGCGAGCTCATCCGCGTCGGCGACTTCTCCGCTGACCGCATCGCGGACTACGACGGTATCCTTATGGGCTGCCCCGCCTGCGGTACGGAGGAGCTCGACGAGGGCGAGTTCGAGCCGTTCTTCGCTGAGGCGGAGAGTCAGCTAAAGGACGTGAAGGTCGGTCTGTTCGGCTCGTATGGCTGGGGCGGCGGCGCGTTCATGGAGACGTGGACACAGCGCACGAAGGATGCAGGGGCGACGATGGTCGCGGACGGCGTGACCTGTGAGAACGAGCCCGACGATGATGCGCTCGCTGCGTGCACGGCACTCGGTGAGGCGATGGCAAAGGCGGTCGGCTGAGAAAAATATATCGATAAAAAACGAGACTGCTGCACGTTGATGCAGCAGTCTCATTTTTGTCGAATGGATTGTACTCAGTCTGCAAGCACGTCGGTATATTCCTCCCTGCCGCGCATCATCTTCTCTGCATAGGAGCAGAGCGGGACGATCTTCTTCCCCGCACGGCGCGCCTCGGCGACGATCT
>CAUQAR010000171.1:0-3340 GCA_963515775.1 uncultured Selenomonas sp.
ACGATGATCTGTGCGGGGCCGTAGGCGAGGTTCGGGTTGCGGTCGATCCAGCCCGCGAGTGCGGTCCTAGAGATGGTATAGCCGTTGTTGAGGATGAGTCCTTGGGGATCGATACTCAGCTCGCTGTATTCGTTGAGGGAGACGCCGGCACCGTTCGTTGTGGCGATGTTGACGACTGGGACGCCGTTCTCAGCCTGTGTGACGATCGGGCGCCGCTCTTCGGGGGCCGCCGCGTCGGGGACGGCCGCTGCGAAGCTGATCTGCTGAAAGGTGAACATCCCGAGCGTCAGATAGGCTGCGATGCGTTTTGCGAGTAGCTTCTTATGGCTCATATACAGGCTCCTCTCATTTGCCGTTGGACCGTTCTCATTGTATAACAATCCACAATGCGGGACAATGCGGTCCTAGGTCCCAATAACGCAGCAATTCCCCTGCAACGACGCCATGTTGGAGTCATTGCTGGGGGATAAAATTTAATCGAAAGATAATCTGATACGGAGCCTTCTGCATTCCAATATGGTTATGATGCGCGCAGCCTTGCTTTCCTGCGGAAAAATTTTCTTTTTTCCGCGTTTTGTGGTATCCTACGGATAGGTTTTTCATCAGGGAGGAAGGGTGATCATGGCGGAGTATACATATACGGTTGAGAAGAAATGTCCGGTCTGCGGAGAACAGACGCATGCAACGAAGCTGAAGGCGCGCCTCATTACGCTGGAGACGGACGAGGACTTCTGCGTGCACTACCAGGGCGTGAATCCCTATCGTTATCGCGTTTGGATGTGCGAGCACTGCGGCTTTGCCGCCGACGAGAAGCAGTTCACGGGAGAACCGCTCAACGCGCGCGACAAGGCCAAGATTCAGGAGATGCTCGAGGGGCATAAGATCAATCTGCCCTACAAAGAGGAGCGCACGGTGGAGGAGGCGATCCGTGCCTATAAGCTCGGCATCTACTTTGCCGAGCGTCTCGGCTGGCCGCTCCAAAAGCAGGCCGGCTACTGCATGGGCATGGCATGGGTCTACCGCGACACGGACGACCGCGACAAGGAGAATGAGATGCTGCGGCGCGCGGCGGAGCTCTATGAAAAATCCGTCATGACGGAGCACTATCCCATCAACGGGATGAGCGATATGATGGCGCTCTACATGGCGGGGGCGGCGTATTATCGTCTCGAGGACTATGAGAAGGCGACGCAGATGCTCTCGCAGATCATGAGCGATCAAGAGGTGCGGAAAAACGATGCAAAGCTCTTTGAACGCGCTCAGAATCTCTGGGTTGATCTGCGTGAGAAGAAGGCGGCGGCGGAAAAGGCGGGAAGTTAATGGTCATCGATATCCCCGCGCATGTGGTCGAGGACTTGCGCAGTGTGGACTGGTCGGGCGTGAAGGCGGCGGTAGCGGACTATGCGACCGTGCTCACCGTCCTGCGCGACACATGGGACCGCGAGACCCTGAAGGAGATCGCGGACGGACATCTCTTCGTGCGCGATGAGATGATCAACGACGCGATCGCGCAGAGCATCGGCACGGACGGCAACGTCACGGGTCTTACGCTCACGTCGCATGCGGACGGACGGCTCGATATCGTCTGCACAACGAACAAAAAGTATAAACGCATCGAACTCTCGGGGACGCTTGAGGAGATCGTGCACGACAGCGAGAGGTCCTATGCCGTCTATCGCGTACGCAAGAAGAATATTCCGCATCACGGCATCGTGTCCTGGGTGTTCTCACGCATTTCGCTCTCAATGGTGGAGCGCATGGTGGGGCGGCTCGACGTTTCGGACCGCGTGCCGGTCGAGGTGCATGGGAACCGCGTCCATGTCGATTTCCATGCGGTGCTCGCGGCTTCGCGGCTCGGCCAGACGGAATTCCGCGGCCATCGGCTGATCGATATGGTCGAGATTGAGGGCGCAAAGGTTCGCGACGGCGGCATCCTGTTTGATACGAAGCTGAATGTGCCGGACGATGTGAAGGACGCGCTCCGGGCCGTCCTACAGGAGACGGACACCGATACCGCAGCCGGCAGCGCGGCAGAAGGAGGCGCATCTTGAAAAGAAATCCATTCATTCGCATGCTCTGCATCGCGATGCTCGCGGCTGTGCTCCCACAGGCCGTATGCGCGGCGAAGCCGGCGCCCGTCACGGAGAAGATTCTCTTCGTCCCGCATGACAATCGTCCAATTTCGGATAAACAGACGGCGGATGTAGTGAAACAACTCGGTTACGATATTGTGGTGCCGCCGAACGATCTGCTCGGCAGCCGCGACGATCTCGGACATCCGGACGCGCTCTGGACGTGGGTGCGCGAGAATGCGGCGCAGCCCGGGGTGAAGGCGGCCGTCATCTCCTCGGATGCGCTGATCTACGGCAGCCTCGTGGGATCGCGCAAGCACACCTACACGCGCGAGGAGGTGCTCGCACGCGCCGCGCGCTTTACCGAGCTCCAGCATGAGCAGCCGAAGGTGCCGCTCTATGTGTTCGGCTCCATCATGCGCACGCCGCGTACGGCCGAGGCCTCGGGGCATGAAGAGCCGGAATATTACCGCCGCTACGGCGCGGATATCTTCCGCTATACGGTGCTGCGCGACAAGGAGGAGGTCGAGGGCCTGACGCGCCGTGAGAAGAAGGAATATGCCTTTCTCCAGCGGCTGATCCCGAAGGACGCGCTCGCCGACTGGATGGGGCGCCGCGAGAAAAACTACGCGGTGAATAAGTATATGATCGACCTCCTGCGGAAAAAGGGGACGTTCCGCTACCTCGCGCTCGGGCGCGACGACAATGCGCCGTTCTCACAGACGCATCTCGAGAGCCGACACCTCACGCAGGAGGGGGCGGACCTCGGCAAGACGCGGTTCCAAACGATGGCAGGCATCGATGAGATCGCGCTGCTCATGCTGACGCGTGCGGTCAACGAGCTGCGCCACGAGGTTCCGTTCGTCTATCCGCGTTACAACTGGGGACGCGGGGCGGACACCGTCCCCGCGTATTCGGACGAGAAGATCGGCACGTCCATCGGCGATGCCGTAGTTGCGGCGGGCGGTATGATCGTACGCGGGCCGGAGAATGCGGACGTCGTGCTGACGGTGAATACGAACCCCGACGGGCGCACTTATGAGGCGAATGCTCCCGCGAACGACGGGACGCCGCGCGAGGGGACGACGTATTTTGCAGATATCATTTTGGACTATGTGGGGAAGAGCTATCCGGTCGCGATTGCCGACGTCGCCTTTGCGAACGGCTCCGACAACGCGCTCATGGCGGCGCTGCAAAAGCGCGGTCTGCTCTATAAGATTCGCGCCTATGCGGGGTGGAACACGCCGACGAACAGCTCGGGCTTTGCC
>CAUQAR010000172.1:0-3307 GCA_963515775.1 uncultured Selenomonas sp.
CCGAGAATGCGGCGGATGACGACGGGATGCGCGCCGATGCTGCCCGCGAGCGTTTCGCTCGTTTGCAGCTCCGTATCGCCGAAGACGTCGATACAGATGAGGATGTGTACGGCAATGGTAAATCGGCTTGAAATCTGCATATTGTACCCTCCATTGTTCTGTATCATACAATGGAAGCGGAAAAAATGCAAGCGCTCCGTTTCAGATCGCCGCATCCATGTCGCCCGCACATGCGTGTGCCTCGGCTGCGGAGAGTTGGCGGCGCTCGGTGACGAGCAGCTTCCAATGCACGCTGTTTGCCTCTTTGCGCAGCTTCTGTACCGTGGGCGCCTGCCAGAGCGAGCGCACGACGGCGCCGCTCAGCAGCATGATGTCCGCGCCGCGGCCCGGCGCAGGCGCGATCACATGCGCACGCGAGATGTTGATGTAGCCGAGCGTTCCGCGTCGTCCGTCGACGGGCCGCACCATGACGGGCATGAGGACGCAGCCCGGCACGATCGGCAGCGGGATGCTGCGCCGTCGTGCAAGCCGTCGGCCGGCGTTGTGCCGGATGAGCCGCAGGTCCTTGTCCGCGCGCGCGGCGAGGCAGGAGAGTACATATTCGGCCGCGGCGTCGAGAGGGAGACGATCGCCCGCGGCGGAGTAGACGACGGTACTGTTTGCACCGTTCTCTTCCGTCACCGGGACGAGGGCAAGGATGTCCGCCGCCGGGGGCAGGCACTGCATCAGCTCGTCTCTCTTGGAAAAATTCATGTCGGATCTCCTTTCCCTGCCCGCCGCGCAGCAGTTGGCGAGACTGCGCACGCGGCCGGGCAATACCGTTTGGATCTCCCGTTCCTTTCTGTGGGTATTATATAGAAAATATGTTCTATTGTAAAGAATTTTTTCCATGCGGCTCCCCCTTTTCTCTCCCGCGGCAGGTATCCGGGCGTAAGGCTTACGAATGAAGAAAGAAAGGAGTTGATCCATATGGCACGCAAGAATGCGGCGAGCAGGCTCACGCTGAAGGTTGTGACGGGCGTCGGCGCGGATGGCAAGAACGTCTACGCCAACCGCGCGATCGGCAATCTCGCGCCTGCGCTGACCGATGCGGATGCCCTCGCCGTCGGCAAGGGCTTCGCGGGTCTTCAGAAGCACGGTCTCAGCACCGTGACGCGTACGGATACGGCCGTCCTCGAGGACTGAGCCGACCGATGAAGAATGAGAAAGGAGGAACGCACGATGGCAACGAAGAAGCTGCGCATGACGCTCGGGCTCGAGGGCGGCAAGAGTCTCACGATGAGTCTCGCCGATCCGAAGGACGGCCTGACGAAGGCGGAGGTGACGGCCTGCCTGCAAAATGTGATCGACAAGAAGGCGATCATGGCGGGCTCGGCCCACCCCGTCTCCATCAAGGAGATTGTCGTTCAGTCCGTTGAGACCGAAGCGCTCGCCTGAGCGCCGCCCCGCCGGGGCAATAGAAAAGCCGCTCCGCAGAGCATGCGGGGCGGTTTTTGCGTGTCAGTTTTTTGTCGATCGACGCGGGGGCTTGCATATCGGGCATTTGTCTGATAAAATCTAACCATCGCGGTTGTAGCTCAGATGGATAGAGCATCTGCCTCCTAAGCAGAGGGTCGCGCGTTCGACTCGCGCCAATCGCACCATGGGAAATCGATCAAGCGCCCCGCGCAGGGGCGCTTTTTGTATGATTTGATGATTCCGCATCACATTCCCTTGACATTCCCCTAAATAATGATCCCATTTAAGTACAGACGAACCTACTGTTTACGCTCCTGTTGCGATCAGAAGATTAAGTGTATGTGAAGTACACCGTACGGAGCGGCCGCCTCGAAAGGGGCGGTTTTTTATTTTTCATCCCTTCCCTAACCCGAACAGGGATTTGAGTTTTCCTCCGAGGCCGACGGGTTTTTCATCGCGTTCCCGCAAGACGCCGCCCGTGTCCGGCACGTCGTCGTAGAGGTCGGAGTCCATGACGGTACGCGGCGGGGCATCGTTACGGCTCTCGGTGTCGTCTTCGCCGAGGTCGAAGCCCGCGCCGTAGTTCGGCGAGAAGCCGGAGATGATCTCGATGCCGCAGTTCGGGCAGGCGTGCGCGGTGGAGGGAATGAATTTTTCGCATTTCGGGCAGAACATGATGTGCCTCACTTTCTCACGAGTCGGATGATGCTGATGGCGCTGATGAACGCGCAGGTCATGGAGAATGCGGCGAACGCAAGGGAGCCGGTGGTCGGCGCGACGGTGAGCGGGCCGATGATGTCGGACGCCGGCACGTTGTGTGCAAACGCGATGAGCTGTAGCACTCCGAAGGATCTTGCGAGGGGGACCAGCGCGAAGGGGATGGGGATGAGCGCGGCGAAGACGAGGATCGCCTCATAGGGACTGCGTCCGAGGGTGCGCAGGCGGCGCAGGACGAGCGGAAGCGCGGCCAGCGGGTAGAGGTCCACGGTGCAGGAGAAGGCGTACATATGCGCGCCGAATGGCAGGACGTCCAGCCCGATGAGGATGAGGGAAATCGGGACGGTGACGAGATATGCGACGAACGGGAGGACGGCGCCTGCGGCGGCGAGGAGAACGAGGCTGCGCAGGATGAAGGGGCCGCGCGCGATCGTACCCTGCGTGGAGAAGAAGGCCGTGCGCACGGGCGGCATCTTTTCACGCGCGGGCGGCGGTCCGTAGCGATTCTCGCCGGGGCTGCCCTGTTTGAAAAAGAGCCATGCGGCATAGGCGGCGAGCAGGGGGAAGAGGATGATGTATACGGCCAAGGTGATGCCCATCGGCAGGCCGAGAAATCTATTGATGCTGTTTGTGTCGATGCCGTCGATGACGCCGGCGTATCCGGCGTAGGTGAGGAGGGAGACGATAAAGGCACCGGTCAGCAGCAGCAAAACGATCATGCAGCACAGGAAGATGAACGTCGCCGGTACGAGCGGCAGCGCCCAGCGGCCACTGCGGTTCATGTCGTGCAGACGGCGGATGACGGGGGGAAGTGCGAGTGCGAGCTGGATGCACCAGAAGGCTGCGGAGGATATGATGAGGGCCCCGAGCATCATTACCCAGAATGCCGCCGTCGCGTCGCGGAAGAAGAGCGTCGCCGCATAGTAGATCAGCGGGATGCCGAAGACTTCGAGGAGGAGGAATGCGAGGCCGGAGCCGCCGAGCAGCGCGGCCATGCGCAGCGCGAAGCCGCGGCGCGCGAGCCTGCCCGCGCGGGAGATGAGGGCGGCGGGGAGCCATCCGTCCCCGCCCCCGGGGGCGGTTTCGACGGCAGCGGGGGCCTCTTGCGCGATCGGCGCTGTCTGCTTACGCG
>CAUQAR010000173.1:0-3235 GCA_963515775.1 uncultured Selenomonas sp.
CCTCCGGAGAGATGACCGTAACTTCCTTGCCGAAGATCGAGACCTGATCCGCCGTGACCTCGGAGGTCATGCCCTCGGGACTCGTGACCTCGCATTTTTCGATGCTGCCGTCCTCGCCGATGAAGATCTCGGAGATGACGCCCTGAATGACGCCCGAGCGCGTGATCGCCTTCGTGCCGATGACGCGGATGTTGTCGTCGAGCAGCGTCTCAAAGTCCCCCGCTGCGTCGAGCGTCAGGATATTCTCGCTGTTGTTGATCGTGACGGCGTCGTCGCCGACCGCAATGACATTATCGTAGGGAATGAGCTTGACTCCGCGATACCAGTCCTCGTCCTCAATCGTCACCGCCGCCACGACGCGATTCGGCGCATCGATGAGCAGCGTCTTGCTCATGCCGAGCTCGCGGCCTTCCGTGATGCTGATGACGGGAAGTCCCAGGATGTCAACGCTTTTCTTCATTTCTATTCCTCCATTGTTCAAAAATGTCAAGGTACGTCCGTCGGCGTCTGCGCATCCGCCTGTCGGTTGGCCTCGTCGAGCAGTGCCTTCGGAATCTCTCCGAAGGGCGGCGGCGGCGCGCCCTGCGCCGCAAGGATGCGGTCGAGCGCGTCAAGGTATCTGATGGAGCGTCGAAACTCCTGCACCATGACGTCCCGTTCGGCGACAGCCGGCAGCGTGAGCGCGTGCGCAAAGAGGCCGCGTGCCGCCGCGTAGTCCCCCACGTTCTTGTAGAGGGTCGAGAGCTCGATGACGAGGTACGGGATGTACGAGTCGCCCGGATAGCGCGCGAGCGCGGCACGGTAGGCCCGGATCGCACGCGCGGGATCGTGCGCGCTCGCCTCGTAGGCGATGTCGAGCAGCGCGTCGAGATCTTCGGGCAAATCGTCCTCCGTTAAGAGCGCGGCCGCCCCCGCATCCTCCGGCACGGGCAGCTGTGCCGCCTGCGTTGCGGCATAGGCGGGCGCCTCCTCCTGCGCGCCGCACGCCACCGCGGCGACCGCCCCCGCGTCCTCCGAGGCGGCGATCGCATCGTCCATATGCGGCGCCGTATCCTCCGCCGCCGGCACAGGCGCGGCCTGCGCCGCAGCTGACGCGCGGCGCCGTGCGCGCGCGGTCATGCAGCGGTTGTAGACCGTCACGAGGAGCCCCGCGCCGAGCACGAGCGCCGCCAGCTGCACGTAGTACATCTGCGTCAGCGCGGGGCTAAAGGCGATGAGGCCCGCGACGAGGCCGACACCGAGCAGCGCGGCCAAAAGAAGCGAGGAGCGCCGGATCTGCGCCTGCATTGCAGCCCCTCCTTTTCCCGCCGCCGTTTCCCGGCACATGCGTGCCGCATAGGTATTCTTTCAGAGACTTTCGACATGCGCACGGAAAATCCTTCTTAACTCTACAAAATATTCTCGAAAAACATTTTTTATTTCTGCCCTTTTTTCGCATCCCATTTTATAGTATAATGGCTGTGGCACTCATTCGCAGTTGCCTGCGGCAAACGCATGCCGCGGCGACGCGGGGGAATATGCGATGATCAATCGACTCGGAGGGGAGAGATT
Organism: uncultured Selenomonas sp.; assembly: GCA_963515775.1. Taxonomy (GTDB): domain Bacteria; phylum Bacillota; class Negativicutes; order Selenomonadales; family Selenomonadaceae; genus Centipeda. Next base: position 1,552 of record CAUQAR010000173.1, read on the forward strand.
CATATGACGCAGGAAACGGTGACCATCGAGAACAAGACGGGCATTCACGCGCGTCCCGCATCGGTGTTCGTACAGACGGCCACGAAGTTTAAGTCCAAGATCCAGATCGAGGCAAAGGGCAAGAAGGTCGACGCCAAGAGCATCCTCATGCTGATGAGCATGGGACTCGTCAAGGGCACGGAGCTCACCATCATCGCAGAGGGCGAGGATGAGGCGGCTGCCGTCGAAGAGCTCGCCGGTCTCATCAAGACGAAGTTCGGCGAAGAGTAAAAAGTGCGAACGCCCGGGGCATTGCTGTGCCTCGCGGCGTTTTTTCATAAGGAAGGGTGATGAATATGGCGGAAACCATCCGCGGAAAAGGGGTTATCTCGGGGATTGCCGTCGGTCAGGTCCTGCTCGCGGGACAAAATCTCGACGGCTATCTCGCCGCCTACCGGCCCGGGACCGTTGACGAGGAAGAGCGTAAGGCAGAGGCCGCGATCGCCGCGGTCACGCAGACGCTGCTCACGACCATCGAGCGCCTGCGCAGCGAGGGGCAGGCCGAACAGGCCGCGATCCTCGAAGCGCACCGCATGATGGTGCAGGATCCCATGATGTCCGACAACATCAAGAACAAGATCGCACGCTGCGGCAGCGCGCCGCAGGGCATCCTCGACGCCGCGAACGAACAGGCGCAGGTCTTCGAGCAGATGGAGGACGAATACTTCGCCGCGCGCGCGGTCGACCTGCGCGACGTCGGCAAGCGCATCGCAAAATACGTCCTCGGCGTCAAAGAGCCGGAACCCGGCGCATCGCAGGTGATTCTCTGCGGCGAGGAGATCGAGCCGTCCGTCGTCGCGGGCATGCCCACGGACCAGATCGCGGGCATCATCTTAGGCTCCGGCAGTGCGACCAGCCACGTCGTCATCATCGCGAAGGCCCGGGCCATCCCGACCGTACTCGGCCTCGGCGACAAGCTGAGCCGCATCAGCGACGGCGACGAGGTCATCCTCGACGGCAGCCGCGGCGACATCGTCATCCGACCGACCGAGGCCGAGCGCTCGCTCTACGAGGCCAAGATCGAAGAGCAAAAGAAACTCGCCGCGCACTATGCCGCGCTGCGGGATCTCCCCGCCGTCACAAAGGACGGCGTGCGCATCGAGCTGACGGCGAACATCGGCACGCATATGGACGTCGACAACGCGCTCACCTACGGTGCAGAAGGCGTCGGTCTCTTCCGCTCCGAATTCATCTTCATGGGCTCCTCGACGATCCCCACGGAAGAGGAGCAGTTCAAAGTGTACCGCGCCGCCGTCGAAAAATGCGGCGGCCACATCTGCGTCATCCGCACCATGGACATCGGCGGCGACAAGCCGCTCCCCTATCTCAACATCGAGCCCGAGGAGAACCCCTTCCTCGGCTACCGCGCGCTCAGAATCAGCCTCGACCGGCACGACCTCTTCCTGCCGCAGATCAAAGCGATCCTGCGCGCGGGCCTCTACGGCAAGGCCGCGATGATGGTCCCCATGGTCATCAGCGTCAGCGAGATCCAGCGCGTGCAAAAGCTCGTCGAGCAGGCCAAAGTCGAGCTCGCCCACGAGGGCAAAGAATACGCCGACATACAGGTCGGCATCATGGTCGAGACCCCCGCGGCCGCCGTCGTCTCGCCGCTGCTCTCGGCATACGTCGACTTCTTCAGCATCGG
>CAUQAR010000174.1:0-3169 GCA_963515775.1 uncultured Selenomonas sp.
CTCCACGCGCAGTGCCGTCTGCGCCGCACTGCGCGTGTGCAGCGTGCCGAGCACGAGCACGCCCGTTGCGGCCGCCGAGAGCGCCGCCTCCATCGTCTCACGGTCACGAATCTCGCCGACGAGAACGATATCCGGATCCTCGCGCAGCGCGCTGCGCACCGCCGCCGGAAACGAAAGGAAATCGCGCCCCAGCGCCCGCTGACTGATAAAGCACCGATCCGGTGCAAACACCTACTCGATCGGATCCTCGAGCGTGACGATATGCGCCGCCCTCGTATGATTCACCGCGTCGAGCAGCGCCGCGAGCGTCGTCGTCTTGCCCGAGCCGGTCGGCCCGCAGACGAGCGCAAGCCCTTCCCGGGCCGTCCGCAGCGAAAGGAGCGCCGCAGGCATACCGATCTCCGCCGCACTGCGGATCCGCGCGGGCAGCAGCCGGAGCGCGAGTGCGGGCGTATCCTGCGCGCCGTAGGCATTGCCGCGCAGGCGTCTGCCCGCATAGGACCATGAGAAATCGACGTCGCGATGTCCTGCGAGTTCCTTCTGCTGCGCAGGCGAAAGCATCTCCGCAGCCAATGCGCGCATGAACGCCGCGCTCGGAATCATATCCTCCGCGCTGAGCACGCCGTCGCAGCGCATCTGCACGCGCTGCCCCGCCGCCAGATGCAGATCGGATGCCTCCGCTACAATCGCGCGCCTAAGGATCTCCTCCCACAGCTTTCGCTCATCCATAGAGTGCCCTCCCGACCTCCTCGAGCGTCGTCTCGCCCCCCATTGCCTTCGCCGCGCCGTCCTGCCACAGCGTCTCCACGCCGTCCGCTTCCGCGGCGGCGCGCAGCGCCTCCTTATCCTGCCGGTCCAAAATCGCCGCACGAATCCGCGGCGAGATCGGCAGCACCTCGTGGATCGCCATGCGTCCGCGGTATCCCGTGCCGCGGCAGTGTGCGCAGCCGCGCCCCCGCACGAGCCGTAGCCCCGGACGGTAGAGCGGCCCGAGCTGCACGGCCTCGTGCGCATCGGGCGCCGCCTCATACGGTTCAGCGCAGTGCGGACAGACACGCCGCACGAGCCGCTGCGCAATCACACCCGAGAGCGTCGCAGCGAGCAGATAATGCAGCACGCCCATCTCTGCCATGCGAAAGACCGCGGACACCGTATCCTCCGTATGCAGCGTCGAAAAGAGCGCATGCCCCGTAAGTGCGATGCGCACGGCCATCTCCGCCGTCTCCCGGTCTCGTATCTCGCCGAGCAAAATCTTCTGCGCATCCTGCCGGAGCGCCGCACGCAGCCCCGCCACGAACGTCAGTCCGGCTTCGGGGTTCACCTGAATCTGGCTGACCCCGTCGATGCGCCGTTCCACAGGATCCTCGAGCGTCATGATGTTGCAGCTCGGATCGCTGAGCGCCGAGAGCGCGGCATAGAGCGTCGTCGTCTTGCCCGAATTCATCGGGCCGCAGAGGAGCAGCAGCCCCGTCGGCCGCCGAATCAGACGTTCAAACAGCGCGAGATTTTTGGCGGAAAACCCGAGCTCCGCACAGCTGAGAAACCGCTCGGCGGCATCCATGATGCGCACGACCATGCGTTCCCCGTCGACCACCGGGAGCACCGCGGCGCGCATATCGATCAGACGCCCGCCGTATGCGTAGCTGAGCTGGCCGTCCTGCGGACGATTGCGCTTGGCGATATCGATCCCCGCCATCACCTTGAGTCGCGCAATGACCACAGGCGCCAGCTCCGGCGGCAGCTGCACGGGCCGCTCTCTGAGGAGGCCGTCCACGCGCAGACGAATGCGCAGCCCGCCGTGCAGCGGCTCGAGGTGAATATCCGTCGCCTCCTCCGCAAGCGCCGCATCGAGAATCGCATTGACGAGCGCCACCACATGACTGTCGCGCGCGCCCTCGGCGAGCGATCCGCGCCGCACTTCACGCACCGCCTCCGTCACCAGCCGCTGCGCCGTCTCCCGCTCCATAGCCGTCCGCTCCTTTCACTCCGCCGCATCCCTCGCATAATCCACGCTGAGCAAATAAAGTCCGCACGCCGGTGCCGTAGGACTCGCGCGCCGCCGATCCCGCGCGGCAAAGATTTCGGAAAAACGCTCCGGTGAGATGCGTCCCAATCCCACATGAACGACCGTGCTGACGATGTTGCGCACCATGTGATAGAGGAACCCGTTCCCGTGGATATAACAGGAAAGACACGCCCCGTCCTCCTCCAGCCGCACCGTATCGAGCGTGCGCACCGGGGACATCGGCGCGCCGCCCGCCGCGCGAAACGAGCTGAAGTCATGCGTCCCCTCGAGCAGCGCAAGCGCCGCGCGCATCGCATCCGTATCGAGCGGGCGGAAAATCTGCCACGCATAGCTGCGTGAAAACGGATTCGGCACCGCGCACCGCTCGATGCGGTAGAGATACGCCTTCCCCACCGCGGAGTGACGCGCGCTGAAATCCCGCGCCGCCTCCCATGCCGCCGTGACGACGATATCGGGCGGCAAGAGGCCGTTCACCGCGCGCGGCAGCCGCGCAGCCGGAATCCGCCCGTCCGTGAAGAAATTCACCACCTGCCCATAGGCGTGTACCCCCGCGTCCGTGCGTCCCGCCGCCGCGAGCTCCACCGTCTCGCCGCAGACCCTTTCGAGCGCCCGCTCGAGCACATTCTGCACGGCGACGACGGGCGGCGACTGCCGCTGAAACCCGTGGTAATTCGTACCGTCATAGGCGACGCGCAGCGCGAGATTACGCGCGCGCGCCTTCATCGTCTCCACATGCTCAGGGCGCAAGGTGCATTCCTCCAAAGCTGACGGCGCAGACCCCCGCCGCGCCGATCAAAAAGACGGCGGCCGCCGCATAGTCGATCCGCCCCACACGCATCTCCTTCATACGCGTACGGCCTTCGCCTCCGTGGTAGCAGCGCGCCTCCATCGCGAGCGCCAGCTCGTCCGCGCGGCGGAATGCCGAGAGAAAGAGCGGCACAAGAATCGGCACGATCGCGCGCAGGCGCCGCAGGATGTTCCCCTGCTCGAAATCCATGCCGCGCGCCTTCTGCGCCATCATGATCCGATCCATCTCTTCGAGCAGCGTCGGGACAAAGCGCAGCGCAATCGTCATCATCATCGACAGCTCGTGCACCGGCACCCCCACGCGCCGCAGCGGGGACATGAGCGCCTCCAGTCCGT
>CAUQAR010000175.1:0-3169 GCA_963515775.1 uncultured Selenomonas sp.
CGGCTTGACGAGCGTCGCCATGAGGAGTGTCAGGGCCTGTCGCTGCCCGCCCGAGAGGAGGCCGACGCGCGATGAGAGCCGATCCTCCAAGCCGAGTTTTAGCCCCGCGAGCTTCTCGCGGAAAATATCGCGCATCTCATCAGTCGAGCCCCAACGGAGCGTCGGGGTCTGTCCGCGCCGCGCCGCGATGGCGAGGTTCTCCTCGATCATCATGCGCGCCGCCGTTCCCATCATAGGGTCTTGGAATACACGGCCGATGAATTTGGCCCGCCGATGCTCCGGCCACTTGGTAATATCCTCACCCGCGATGGAGATTTTCCCGGCATCAACGGAAATCGCGCCCGCAATGGCATTCATCAGCGTGGACTTGCCCGCGCCGTTTCCACCGATCACGGTGACGAAATCACCCGGCGCAAGGTGGAGTGAGATGCCGGAAAGCGCTTTCTTCTCCGTGATCGTTCCGGGATTGAAGGTCTTTTTGATGTCCTCAATGCGCAGCATTACGCCACCTCCTTCTTCATCGCGTGATACTTCGACTGGATGAGCGGAAGTGAAAGCGCGATCGCGACGAGAATCGCCGTAAAGAGTTTGAGATCATTCGGCGGCATGCCGAGCTGGAGGACGATCGCGATCACGGCGCGGTAGACGACAGAGCCGAGCACGACGGAGATCAGCCAATTTTTAAAGCTACGCGTGCCGAACAGCACCTCGCCGATGATGACGGATGCGAGTCCGATCACGATCGTTCCCGTGCCCATGCCGACGTCGGCAAAGCCGTTGCTCTGTGCGACGAGTGCGCCGCAGATGGCAACCATCCCGTTGGAAAGGAGCAGGCCGAGGACGATCATGACGTCGGTATTGACACCATTCGCACGAATCATATGCGGGTTCGCCCCAGTCGCGCGGATGGCGGTGCCAAGCTCGGTGCCGAAGAACCAATAGGTCAGCAGCACGGCGAGCACCACGACGACGGAACCGATGACCAGAATATTTGTCGACGCGTCAAGGTCCCAGATGTTCCATTGGGTAAAGAGCGTATCCTGCTGCAGCAGCGGCAGATTCGCCTTGCCCATGACGTGCAGATTGATGGAATACAGTCCGATCATCGTGAGAATCCCCGCGAGCAGCGCGGGAATCTTCAGCTTCGTACAGAAAAAGCCCGTGATGATACCGGAGACACATCCTGCCGCACAGGCCGCAAAAATTGCCGTGATCGGTGAATATCCCGCAACCAACATCGAAGCGGCAACGGCCGCCCCGAGCGGGAAGCTCCCCTCCACAGTCAGATCGGCAATGTCGAGAACACGATATGTCAGATAGACGCCCAGCGCATAGAGCCCCCAAAGGACCCCCTGTGCAGCGGTCGCAATGACCAAATCCATAATGTCACTCCCTAGATTTCGGAAAAAAAGCGGACACGCTGCGTGCCCGCTTCGCTTTTCCGCGTCGCTGATTTACTCTGCAATGACCGCACCCTGCAGCACGTCGTCCGGGACTGTCAGCCCAATCTTCTCCGCATTTTTTTTGTTGATCATCAGCATGAGATCATGCGCGGTCTCAATCTTCATATCCGCTGGTTTCCGCTTTCCCTCGAGGATGTCTGCGGCCATCTCGCCCGTCTGGAGACCGAGCTTGTAGTAGTCGATGCCATAGGTGGCAAGGCCGCCGGCCTCGACCATCGTCGAAACGGCGCAGATCACGCCCTTCCCTGCGGGGTCGGTCACACTGACGAGCGTCGGCATCGCCGAAGCGACGATATTATCCGACGGCTCGTAGAAGACATCCACCTCGCTCACGAGGCTCTGTGCCGCCTGCGGAATATCGTTCACCGTCGAGATCGTCGCGGTGCGTACGGTCAGCCCCTTCGACTCCGCATACTCTTTCATCGCCTTAACTTGAATCTCCGAGTTGATCTCACTGGACGAATAGATCGTCCCGATCGTCTTCGCATTCGGATAGAGCTTCATCAAGAGGTCAATCTGCTCTTTGATGGGGTTCATATCGCTCGTCCCCGTGACGTTGCCGCCCGGCGCGTCGTTCGACTGCACGACCTTTGCGCTCACATAGTCCGTCACCGCCGTTCCGACGATGGGAATCTCCTTCGTCGCATTGGCCGCAGACTGCACTGCCGGGGTCGCAATCGCACAGATGAGGTCCACCTTATCGCTGATGAAACGCTGAACGATATTTTGGAGGTTGGACTGATCGGCCTGTGCGTTCTGCCGATCGATCTTGATGTTCTTTCCTTCCTCATAGCCGCGTTCTTTGAGCCCGTCTACAAAGCCGCGATTCGCCTCGTCGAGGGCACCGTGTTCAACGAGTTGGACAATGCCGATCTTATAGGTCTTCTCTCCCGCCGCCTGTCGGTCGCCGCCGCAGCCGGCCGATACAAAGAGACCGAGTGCAGCCATGCCAAGGGCGACGCATTTAACAACTGTCGTCACCTGCATCGAATTTCCACCTTTTCACTGTCAAATGATTTAATCCACAAGGTCCGCATCCTTCAACACGTCCTCCGGAATGGTCAGCCCGAGCTTTTCCGCACTGCCCTTGCTGATGACGAGCGTCAGATCGCGCGCCGTCTCGATCGGCATATTGGCAGGTTTGCTCTTGCCCTCGAGGATATCCGCCGCCATCTCGCCTGTCTGGACACCGAGCTTATAGTAATCGATGCCGTAGGTTGCGAGGCAGCCGCCCGTCACCATGAATGGCTCCGCGCAGATGACCCCCTTGCCCGCCGCATCCGTAACGCTGACGAGGGTCGGAATCGAGGAGGAAATTACATTGTCCGTCGGCTCGTAGAAGACATCCACGTCATTGACGAGACTCTGTGCCGCCTGCGGGATATCGTTCACCGTCGAAACAGTCGCGGCACGCACCGTCAGCCCCTTCGACTGCGCATATTCCGTCATGGCCTTAATCTGAATCTCCGAGTTGATCTCGCTGGACGAGTAGACCGTCCCGATCGTCTTCGCGTTCGGATAGAGTCGCATCAGGAGATCGATCTGCTCTTTGATGGGGTTTAGGTCGCTCGTTCCCGTCACATTCCCGCCCGGTGCGCTATTGGACTGTACGAGCTTCGCATTCACATAATCTGTGATCGCCGTACCGACGATGGGAATATCCTTCGTCACATTCGCAACGGACTGCGCCGCGGGGGTCGCGATCG
>CAUQAR010000176.1:0-3166 GCA_963515775.1 uncultured Selenomonas sp.
AGACGGTCGCGCAGATCATCGAGGAGCAGGTCAACGGCACGCAGGGCATGGACTATATGAGCTCCACGTCCGACGATACGGGCCGCTACAGCCTCTCCGTCACCTTTAACGTCGGTACGGACGGCGACATGGACGCGGTCAAGGTACAGAACAATGCCGCGGGCGCAAACGCGAGTCTCCCGTCCTCCGTGCAGTCGGCGGGCGTCACGACGCGCAAATCCTCGGGGCAGATGGCATACTTTGTGTCTCTGTACTCCGAGGACGGCAGCTATGACCGCGCGTTCATGAAGAACTACGCAACCCTCTACTTCCTCGATGCGATCAAGCGCGTCAGCGGCGTGGGCGAGGTGCAGGTATTCGGCTCCGACTATGCGATGCGCGTCTGGCTGAACCCGGACCGCCTCGCCGAACTCGGCCTTACCGTTGCGGACGTTACGGCCGCGATCAAAGAACAGAACGTGCAGGCGCCCGCCGGGACCGTCGGCGGCATGCCGACCGTCAACGGACAGGAAAAGCAGCTCACGGGCAAAGTGCAGGGACGACTCACGACGCCGGAGGAATTCGGCAACGTCATCATCGCCTCCGGCAAAGACGGCTCCTTTGTACGTCTGAAAGACGTGGCGCGCATCGAAACGGGGCAGCGGCAGAATAACATCGTTGCGAAATTCAATGGCTATCCGGCCGTCGGCTTCGGCATCCAGCTGACCTCCGACGCCAACGCCATGACGACCATCGCCGAGGTGCGCAAGATCCTGAAGGACGCCGAGGCGAACTTCCCGCCCGGACTCAAGATGAAGTCCATCTTTGACAGTACGGACTACATCAACGCGTCTATCAGCGAGGTGGTACATACCTTCGTCGAGGCGCTGCTGCTCGTTGTGCTCGTCATCTTCCTCTTCCTCCAGAGCTGGCGCGCAACGCTCATCCCGCTGCTCGCGGTACCCGTGTCCCTCATCGGCACATTCGGCGCGTTTATATTGCTGGATTTCTCGATCAACACATTGACACTCTTTGCAATGGTCCTCGCGATCGGCCTTGTCGTCGACGACGCGATCGTCGTCATCGAGAACGTCGAACATCATATGGAGAGCGGCCTCTCGCCCATCGATGCCACAGAGCGCGCGATGGCCGAGGTGCAGGGACCTGTCGTCGCCATTGCATTCGTCCTTGCGGCGGTCTTCGTTCCCGTCGCGTTCCTCGGCGGCATGATGGGTGTGCTCTATAAACAGTTCGCACTCACGATCGCCATCTCGATGGCACTCTCCGCATTTGTCGCGCTGACACTGACCCCTGCGCTCTGCGCACTGATGCTGAAGCCGAAGAAGGAGCATACGAAGAAAGGATTCCTCGATCGGTTCTTCGACGGATTTAACAACTGGTTCAACCGCGCGCGCAAGGGCTATGTCGGCATTGTGACGAACACCATCCGCAGATCGCGGACGGCGCTCGTATTTCTCATCATCGTCTGCGGCCTGACGGGGCTCATCTATAAGAATCTGCCCTCGACCTTTGTTCCCGAAGAGGATCAAGGCTATATGATGATCGCGATTCAGCTGCCCTCGGGTACATCCACGAACCAAACGCAGAAGGTCGTGGATAAGATCCAGCAGGCGGCGCAGCGCGAGATTGAGGGCCAGAGCGCCGTCATGTCCATCAACGGATTCGATATTCTCGCGGGCGGCGCGAACTCCAACGGTGCCGTCGTCTTTGTCGGCATGAAGGATTGGTCGCAGCGTCCGGGCTTTGCACAGTCTGTCACCGCAGCGGTATATAAGATGTTCCGTATCGGCGCAATGGAAGCGCCCGAGGCTCTCGTTGTGGCCATCAACCCGCCGGCGCTGCCCGGCCTCGGCAACGTCGGCGGCTGGTCGCTCCAGTTGCAGGATATGAGCGGGCATACGGATCTCGAGCTGAACGACCTGGTCAACGGGATCATCGCAGAGGCGAATACGCGGCCCGAACTCCAGGGCGTACGCACGACGTTCAAGATCAACGCGCCGAGCTATCAGTATGAGATCGACCGCGAAAAGGTTAAAAATCTCGGCGTCGAGCTGTCCGATGTGTTCACCGCACTACAGGTCAACTTCGGCGGCTATGAAGTCAACGACTTCAACCAATTCGGACGCACCTACAAGGTTGTCCTCCAGTCCGACGTACTCTACCGTACGGAAGCGGAAGCCGCAAAATTCGTATTTGTCCGCAACTCTTCCGGCGGTATGGTACCGCTCGACACCCTCCTCAAGCCGAAACTGACGACCGGCCCGACGCAGATCACGCGCTTTAACGGGACGCGTTCCATCACCATCCAAGGCAATGCGGGGCAGGGCTATAGTTCCGGGCAGGCGATGGATGCCATCACCGAGATCGTGCAGAAGCACGCGCCCTCGGGCTACAGCATTGAGTGGTCGGGCCAGAGCCGCGAGGAGAAGAATTCGGCGGATTCGACGATGCAGGTGCTTGCGCTTGCGCTCGTGTTCGTCTTCCTCGCACTGGCGGCCCTCTACGAGAGCTGGAGCGTACCGTTCGCCGTGTTGCTCACAGTGCCGACAGGCATCTTCGGCGCACTCTTCTCCGAATATGCGCTCGCGTTCACCTTCGGCATGATCGGGATCCCCGCCGCGGGCTTCCAGAACAGCGTATACATGCAGATCGGCGTCATCATGGTCATCGGTCTTGCAGCCAAGAACGCAATCCTGATCGTCGAGTTCGCGAAGGTGCGCGTCGACCGCGGCATGGACCCGCTGAAAGCGGCGATCCAGGCGGCGGGACTGCGCCTACGCCCGATCCTCATGACCTCGTTTGCGTTCATCATCGGCTGTATGCCGCTCGCCATCGCGTCCGGCGCGGGCGCGGCGGCGCGCAACGGTATGGGCGTTGCCGTCGTCGGCGGCATGCTCTTCGCGACGGCCCTCGGCATCTTCCTCATCCCCGTGTTCTACGTCGTCGTCGACCGCATCTCTCGCATGCTCGGCATCAGCAAGAAGGCGAAGACACGGACTGCGGACGAATATATGTAAATGATGTAAAACCTATTGTCACTTTTATAAGCTCCCCTTGTGTCATATGGACATGGGGGAGCTTTTTGGCTCTACAATAAGTGTTACGGATGATCTGATATTGTCAAGAACAGTTGACAAATTTCTCACAAGGGAACGAACGTTTAAGT
>CAUQAR010000177.1:0-3142 GCA_963515775.1 uncultured Selenomonas sp.
CTATGACGCACTCTACGCCGATGCATTCGAGAAGAAGAATGTCGCTTATCTCGGGCGTGGCATGGTGTTCAACAAGTTCACAGGCGCGCGCGGCAAATCCGGTTCGAGCGACGCGAGCGCAGAGTACCTCGGCGAGCTGCGCCGCATCATGGATGCGGCGGGCGTCAGCTATCAGCTCGCCGAACTCGGGCGGGTCGACCTTGGCGGCGGCGGTACGATCGCCTACATCATGGCGAATTACGGCATGAACGTTATCGACAACGGTGTCGCCGTCATGAGCATGCACGCGCCGTGGGAGGTGACGAGTAAGGCGGATATCTATGAAATGAAAAAAGGGTACGATGCCTTTCTCTTGATGTGACACGGGATTTTGGCGCCTAGCGTCGTCATGACGTCGAATGCTTCGTCGACGTAGGTTTCATCTACGCCTTCCTCGCATTCTCCTTATTCCTAGCTATGCATCCAAACTTCCGTGTCACTTACTGTACGGTGTGAGGCGTGACACGGGATTTTGGAGCATAGCATCTTAATACTCCCTTTACTGCGCTCGACGTGTCATATACCGCCATATATCGGGAGCGAGCGGCATGGTGTCACATTTCCGTGAAAGGCTTGCTTGCCGAGAGGGGCTCATCAACAACAAACATAGAAAATAACCGTGCATTGTGCTAAAATAATGCACGGTTTTATATTGCGCTTGACGGAAGGAGTATCGCGATGGTTTCAGAGGAGATGTACCGGCTCGGGACGAAGAAGTCGACGATTCGGACGCTTTTTGAATATGGGCAGCGGCGTGCCGCGGAGGTCGGCGCGGAACATGTCTTTGACTTCAGTCTCGGCAATCCGAATGTGCCCACGCCGGCGTTCATTCGCGATGCGGCGGTCGACATTTTGACCCACAGCGATCCGGTCGCGGTTCACGGCTATACGGTCGCACCCGGAAAACCCGAGGTGCGTGCAGCCGTTGCCGCCGACCTAAACGCGCGCCTCGGCATGGATGTCACGGGAAAGAATCTCTTCATGACGGCGGGGGCGGCCGCATCGGTGACGATCGTGTGCAAGGCGCTCGCGGAGGCGGGGGATGAATTTATCGCCTTCGCCCCGTTTTTTCCCGAGTACCGCGTATTTGTGGCGTCCGTCGGCGGAACGCTCGTCGTCATACCGGCTAAGACCGACGACTTTCAGATCGACTTCGCCGCCTTTGCGGATGCCCTCACGCCGCATACCAAGGCGGTGATTGTGAATTCGCCGAACAACCCGAGCGGCGCCGTCTACAGTGCCGAGACGATCACGCATCTGGCGCAGATCCTGCACGCAAAGGAAGAGGAATACGGACACCCGATCTTTATCATTGCGGATGAACCGTACCGCGAGATCGTCTACGATGGACTGGCCGTGCCGTGCATTCCGAATTTTTATGATAACACGATTGTCTGTTATTCGTACAGCAAATCGCTTTCGCTGCCCGGAGAGCGGATCGGTTACATTGCCGTGCCGGATGCGATGTCGGACTTCGATCGCGTTTACGGCGCCGTTGCGGGGGCGGCGCGCGTCCTCACGCATGTCAATGCCCCCTCGCTTTGGCAGCTTGTCGCTGCGCGCTGCGCGGGGGAAACGGCCGATCTGTCGATTTATCGGACGAATGCGGCGCTGCTCTACGAAGGGCTGACGGGTGCCGGGTTTGACTGCATGCGGCCGCAGGGGGCGTTCTATCTCTTCCCCAAGGCACTCGAGCCGGATGATGTTGCCTTCTGTGAACGCGCCAAGGCTTATGATCTGCTGCTCGTTCCGGGCTCGGATTTCGGCTGCCCCGGCTTCTTTCGCGCCGCGTACTGCGTGCAGACGGAGATGATTGCGCGCGCACTGCCATACTTCCGAAAACTAGCGGAGTCATATAACATGAATGAACTTCATTTATAAGCCCTTCATTAAAACTTATATTGACAATCAGTCTCCGCAGAGCTATACTTAAATTCGATTCCGATGCGGCGCACCGGAATTGCAGATGCCAGATGAGAGTAAGACATAACACAATGATATTCATGTATATATCCATCAAGGAAGGTGTTCTTTTTGACCAGTGCAGAGTTCTTTGAAAAAGGCGGACCGATGATGTATCTGCTGCTCCTGTGTTCCCTCGCGGTGGCAGCGATTGCGATTGACCGATTCTTGCTTTATCGGCGTGCTTCGCGCGGAGCGCGCGCGCTTGAAGGGGCGGTTTCAAAATCCCTGCGCGGCAGGAAGATCAACGAACTTGCACCTGCCGCAGAGGGGCAGGACAATATGGTCGCACATCTGGTTCGGAGTGCGCTCGACGCGCGCGCGGCGGGCGAGGACGTGCCGATGGCGCTCGATGCGGCATACGGCGAGGCAGCGATGCTTCTGCGCGCGCGTCTCAACTATCTCTCGATGATCGTGACGATGGCGCCCTTGATGGGACTGCTCGGCACGATCTCCGGCATGATTGAATCGTTCAGTATTTTCAACCTACAGGCCGGGCAGCCCATGGCGATCACGGGCGGCATCGGCGAGGCGCTGATCGCCACGGCGACGGGGCTCTTGGTGGCGATCTTTTCTCTCGTCGTGCACACCTACTTCGCGCAGCGCATGGACGTGTTACTGACGCTGCTCGAAAAGACGATGAATACGCTGCAAGCCGGATTTGCGGTGATAGACGGAGGCAATCGCCATGCGTCGTAATTTTCATGAGGTGCGCGAACCGCTCGTCATGATTATCCCGATGATCGACATCATGCTCTTTCTGCTCGTATTCTTCATGCTGAGTACGATGTATATGGTGAATACGAGTACGGTGCAGGTCAATCTCCCGCAGGCGGCCACTGCGCAGCAGGATACGCGTCCGCACATCATCTCGATCACGGTCACAGAAGACGGCAAAATACTCTTCGATCGTGACGATGAGCCGACGCGCGAACTCTCGGCACGGGTGAAGACGCAGCTCGAGACGGATCCCGATACGGTTTTTGTCGTGCGCGGAGACAAGAAGACGGACTATCAGTACGTCGTTTCCGTGTTCGATGTTCTCAAGGAAGCGGGGACGCGCCATGTGTCCATCGCAACGGAGACGGGAGGGGTCTGAGTGCACTACCGGACACATTGGCGGCTCGCCTTTGTTCTCGCA
>CAUQAR010000178.1:0-3125 GCA_963515775.1 uncultured Selenomonas sp.
ACGGACGCCCCGGCTACATCAACCTGCTCGACGCGCTGAACAGCTGGCAGCTCGTACGCGAATTGCGCGAGATGTCGGGACTGCCCGCCGCCGCCTCGTTCAAGCACGTCAGCCCTGCGGGCGCGGCGCTGGGGCTCCCGCTCACGGATACACTGGCGCGTGCCGTCGCTGCCGAGGGAAAGGGGCTCTCGCCCGTCGCGTGTGCCTATGTGCGGGCGCGCGGCGCGGACCGCATGAGCTCCTACGGCGACTTTGCCGCCGTCTCGGACATCTGCGACGAGAGCCTTGCCGAGTTCCTGCGCGGCGAGGTCTCCGACGGCATCATCGCGCCGGGCTATACGGAGAAGGCGCTTGAGATTCTGAAATCCAAGCGCAAGGGCAGCTATCTCATCCTCCAAATGGACGAGAGCTATGCGCCGCCCGCGCTCGAGCGCAAGGATGTGTACGGCGTCACCTTCGAGCAGCAGCGCAACGACGTGCGCATTACCGAGGAGTGCCTCGCGGATCGCCCGACGGCAAACAAGGACATCCCCGAGGCTGCGCGCCGCGACCTCCTGCTCGCGCTCATCACGCTGAAATACACACAGTCCAACTCCGTCTGCTACGCCGTGGGCGGGCAGGCAATCGGTGTCGGCGCGGGGCAGCAGTCGCGCGTCCACTGCACACGCCTGGCGGGCAGCAAGGCGGACATCTGGCAGCTGCGCCAAAGCCCGCAGGTGCTCGCCCTCCCGTTCCGCGCGGATATTCGCCGTCCCGACCGCGACAACGCCATCGACGTATACACGGCGGGCGATGAGGAGGACTACGAGCTGCTCGCGGCGGACTGGCAGCGCCTCTTTACGGAGAAACCCGCGCCCTTCACGCGCGCGGAAAAGCGCGCCTACCTCAGCAATATCAAGGGCGTCGCCCTCGGCTCGGATGCCTTCTTCCCGTTTGGCGACAATGTGGAGCGCGCGCATATGAGCGGCGTCTCCTACATCGCGCAGAGCGGCGGCTCGATCCGCGACGACAATGTGATCGAGACGTGCGACAAATACGGCATCGCAATGGCAATGACCCACATCCGCCTGTTCCACCACTGAGCGGTTGTGTGGAGTTCACACAGCTAGAAATACAAGGCTGCTGCACGAAGTCAAAACGCTTCGTGCAACAGCTTTTTTCGATTAAGAAATCACTGATAAATTCTTCTTGCCATCATTATCTAAATTATGGTATGATTCACTTATTTGATGAGAGAATGATTATCACTCATTAGATATTCCTATCAACGCAACACAGGAGGTACCTGCATGACCCGCAAGAAGAATCGCTGTCCGCTCCCCATCCTCGGCATCACGCTGGGCGCCATGCTCAGCGGGGCGTCGGTCTGCGCGGCGGAGGCAGCGCCCGCAACGCCCGATGATGAGGAGATGCAGACGTTCACCCTCGATGAGATCGTGGTGACGGGCTATCGCACGTCGGCGCCGCTCGCCCTCGTCACCGACCCGCAGCAACCGCGTCTGCCCATCCCCGCCGCCGACGGCGCGGGCTATCTGAAGTCCATCCCCGGCTTCTCCGTCGTGCGCAAGGGCGGAGTCGGCGGCGATCCGATGATGCGCGGCATGGGCGGCTCGCGGCTCGTGATGGATATGAACGGCGGCGGGATGATGGGCGGCTGTCCGAACCGCATGGACCCGACAGCGACCTATGCGTTCCCCGAGACGTTCAGCAGCATCACGGTGAACAAGGGACCGCAGAGCGTCCGCTACGGCGCGAGCGTGGCGGGCAGCGTCATCTTTGCGCGCGATACGCAGCGGTTCGAGCGTCCCGAGGTGCGCGGCACGGTCTCCGTCCTCGGTGCATCGAACCATCGCATCGACGAGCTGGTCGATGTCGCGGCGGGCGACCGCGCGGGCTACGCGCGTTTCATCCAGACGCGCAGCTATGCCCGCGACTACGCGGACGGCGACGGCAGACGCATCCACTCGGGCTACGGACGGCACAGTCTCTCGGGGATCGTCGGCATCACGCCCGACCCCGACACCCTCTTCGAGCTGTCCTACGACCGCAGCCGCGGCTGGGCAAAATACGCGCACGGCATGATGGACGGCGCACAGTTCGACCGCGACAGCTACGCGGCGAAGTTCGAGCGGGCGCATCTCTCGCCCGTCGTGGAAAAGCTGACAATGCAGTTCAACCACGACACGATTGATCACGTGATGGACAACTACACTCTGCGTCCCGGCGGCATGATGGGCACGGATGTCAAGCGTGTGCAGTACGGCGTCCGCGCGGTCGCCGATCTGCGTTTCTCACCCCGGAGTACAGGCGCGGTCGGCATTGATCTGCGCCGCGACGCGCACTATTTCGCCGAGGCGCACCGACGGCTGAAGGGTACGCTTGGGAATGACATGGACATCGAGAATCTCGGCATTTTCATCGAGTACAACCGCGATCTCAGCGCATACAGCAGTCTGCTCACGGGGCTGCGCTGGGACAAGATGGAGACGGACTACCATAACGCCCGTTTCCGAAATCCGAGGGGGATGCTCACGCGCGACCTCGTCCCCGGCAGCGCCGTCGATCATGCGGTGAGCGGATTCGTGCGCTACGAGCAGACGGCAAAGACGCGGCCGCTGACATTCTACGTCGGACTGGGGCACGCGGAGCGCCCCGCCGACTACTGGGAGGCGTACCACACATGGGCGGCGTACAGCAACCGCCGCATGGGGATGAGTGCCGATCCCGCCGCAACGCGTCCGCGCAGGGAGAAAAACACGCAGCTCGATCTCGGCTGGATCTATGAGGACGCGCGGACGCGCGCAAATCTCTCGCTCTACTACGCGCAGGTCGATGACTTCATCCTGCGCCTGCCCGCGCTCGGCGGGAACCGCACGCCGTACGGCAACGTGGACGCACGGCTCTACGGGCTGGAGGCGGAGATGACGCGCACTGTCTCCCCGCACTGGACGCTCGGCGCATCGCTCGCCTACACGCGCGGCGACGACCGCACGAACCGCGCCGCCCTCCCACAGATCGCGCCGCTCGAGGCGAATCTGACGGCGAAGTACAGTCTCAAAAAGCTGGAGGCAAATGCCGTCTGGCGTCTCGTCAGTCATCAGAACCGCTATCACAGGGGCTACGGC
>CAUQAR010000179.1:0-3121 GCA_963515775.1 uncultured Selenomonas sp.
GCCTCGCGCGCCGTGCGCTCGGCTCCCGCGCCCGGCATCATCGCATACTCGGCCGTCCCCCAGCCCGTTCCCGTTCCCTTGAGAAAGAACGGCACGCGCTCCTCCACCACGGCAGAACACACGACCCGCGTATGCCCCATCTCAATGAGTGCGGAGCCTGCCGGATAGCGCTGATATCCGCGCTCGATCCGCACCTGCCGCAGCTGATCGGCACGCCTCAAATCTCTTCTTGGCATGAAGCAGCTCCCCTTTCTGTCGTAGATTGATTCATAAAAAAACGGAAAACAGGACGTCTGCGCTGTCTGCGGGATATACGCCCGCATACGCTTCCTGCTCTCCGCTTCCCGTACGGGCATCGCCCTTAGTCCGCGCCGTTATGTTCTTCCTGATACTGCCGATAGTTCCGGATGATGCAGATCGGCGTCTTCTGCGACGCATTGCCGAACGGATTGTCCAAGAGGAGACGTGCCGCAAGCGTTCCGTTCACGCCCGCCGATACGCCGACGACGCGGGAGCGCTTCAGATCGTTGACATCTGCGACCATCGCACCGAACGCGCCGATACGCTCCACGATGCGCTGCGCCACGCGATCGGGTTCCGCGGGACCGTAGACGATCGCCTTGTCGAACGGCGGCATCGTTCCCGTCACATCGTCGATCATCGCGGCTTCTTTGCCGCCCCACTTGTAGAACATGCCGCTTTTGCCGACGAGTTTTGCGAGAAATCCCGCAAAGAGCGCCGCTGTAACGCGCCACTTCCCCTCGACATCCATCAGCGCCTGCATCCCGTGCGGACTGGCGAGACTGCCGTAGTCCGGGATGAAGCGACAGCAGAACAGCGCTGCTTCAGAAATCTTGAGATCCTCCGGAAATACAAATCGCCCCTGCGTGATAGCGACCACGCTCTCGGCACAGCAGACGAGATCATCCCCCGTCACCTCTTCCCCCGTGTAATATGCGATTGCCTCCGTAATGTCGTCCGCCGCGGTCAAAATCCGCGTGGGAATGGGAAGAATACTCAATTCAGCCATTGCTCTCACGCCCCTCTCCGCCGCGCGCGACGCCCGCAAGCGCCGCGATCTGCGCCGCCGTCACTTGCAGCATCACCTTGCTGTAATGCGTCGGCACACGCCCTGTCTCCTGATAGATGAGATCGGCGCGGAAATCGACGAGATGCGCGATCGCATCCGCGAGCGCACGCCCCCCGCGCGGCTCGATGGAGAGCTTCAGCACGAGGTTGATGCGCTCCTTCTTTTGAATCAGGACAGCTTCAAAATAATCGTCTTCACGCGGCATGCCCTCAAGTTCCACCTTGCCGTGCACAAGGGCGCTATCATACTGCTCATAGGGGAGCTGTACGCGCAGGATCGCGTCCATGATCGTCCCGCATTGTTTGCCCTCGTTCGCAAAGGGAATCGTCGCCGCGACCACGAGCCTTTCGCCCGTTCGTTCCACGACCGAAAAATCCGTCATCTCGTCCGTCTTCGGCACAATGATCTCCGTGCCGAGGTATGTAAAAAGTATTCGTTTGCCGATATAGGCGACAATGAGAAGCGCAATGATCCAATGCGTCCACCATGCAAGTTCAGATTCCAATCTCCCGGCCCTCTTTCTCCGCTGTCATCGCCGCCTCAAGCGGTTCGTAAAATTCCTTCGGCAGACGCGTAATATGCCCCGTGTCGCGGTGTGTAAACACATTCTCCGACATGCCCGTAACGAGCAGAGTCCCGGCCGCATTGAGGACACGGTAGTCAAACACCATCTTTGCCTTGGTCAGCGCGGTCGGCGTCGTCTCGATCCGGAGCACATCGTCAAAGCGCCCCGGTGCGTGAAACGCTGCGCCGACCTTGATGATGGGAAAGACGTAGCCCGCATCCATCATCGCGCCAAGGGTGATGCCAATGCGGCGCAGATAGGCGACGCGGCCGATCTCAAACCACCGAATATAGTTCGCGTGATGTACGACCTCCATCGCGTCCGTATCGTAAAAATTCACCCGATGTTCTACTGTAATCGGCATGAACGCTCCTTTCCGTCAGGTAATCAGCTCCATGCGCTCGGCACGCGCGATATAGCTTTCGATCCGCGCGAGTGCCGCCGCCTCCGCAACGCGCCGGCCCGACTCAAAAAAGGTGCAGCGCGCCGTGCGTTCCCCCTCCGGCAGCGTCGTCAGGCCCGCACGCCGCGCCAGTTCCTCCACTGTCCCGTCGTTGCCGTCGGCAAAGGTCATCGTCTCCGGCATGATGTCCCGCAGCGTGTCCTTGAAATAATTAAAATGCGTGCAGCCGAGCACGATAGAGGAATACTGCGTGAGATCGAACGGACGGAGCGCATCGCGCAGATATTCCTCCACGCGCGGCGAGACAAACTCTTGATGCTCTGCGAACTCTACAAGGTGCGGGAGCGGAAGGAGATCGGCAAGATGCTTCGCATCGTACGCGTCGAGCAGGCGATGCAGTTTCTCCCCGCGCAGCGTAATCGGCGTCCCCGTCACGAGGACGCGGCGCGTACTGTCATCATCCAGCGCCTTTTTCACCGCAGGCTCCATGCCGATGATCGGGATGTCATAACGCCGGCGCATCTCATCCGCAGCGACTGAGGTCGCCGTGTTGCATGCAATGACGACCGCCTCGGCGTGCTCCTCCTCCACGAGGAAGCGAAACGCCGCGCGGACGAAGCCGCACACCTCCGGAACTGTCTTCGTCCCATAGGGCACATGATCGCGGTCGGCAAAGAATAGGAACTCCTCATCCGGCAGCGCCCGGCGGGCATGACCGAGCACCGTCAGGCCGCCCAGCCCCGAGTCAAACAGGGCAATGCGCATACGCTCACAACTCCTTCCCGCACCGCATGATACAGGCTATATTATAGCAAGTCTGCTGATTCAGTCAATAAAAAAAGACACATTGAAAACATGCCTTCTAAATGATATAATAACGATGAGGCGCTGTCACAGCGGCAGGCGGTTTACTCTCGCCCCCATTAACCAAAAAAGGGGGGTGAGTGCCATGAACGAAACAAATGTAACACTGTTGCTTTTTATCGTGCTTGTGCTACTCTTAACAAGCTCAAACTTCGCACATCAAAAATATACGCCAACACATGAAAACTCTGACTCTCCA
>CAUQAR010000180.1:0-3033 GCA_963515775.1 uncultured Selenomonas sp.
GCCCGAAAGCTAGATGTTTCAAGGCTTACCGTACGTTATTTATCTGCGAAGTTTGTTAACAAAAAGAAATTCTTAACGAATATCGGCGGGGACCTTATTGCATGATAAACAATAAATATTCAAGAATAAGCGTCTTTTTGCCGATAGAAAATTTATGGGTACTAAGTCCGTATCGGGCTGCAAGGAGGATTCACGGATGAAACTATATGAAAACGGGCGGCACGCGTTGTCACTGGCGGCAGGGTGTGCGGCCCTTGCGTTGTGCGTACCCGCGTATGCTGCGGAGATGCCTGCGGCGGAGCGAGGGCATACGTCTGAAGAGCGCGGCGTTTGGATCGGCAGCTACACGTTCATCGGTGAGAATCCCGTGTCCGCGGAGGAGCTGCGCAGACTTCTCGCCCCGCAGACGCATCGGTACATGACGATCGCAGCACTGGAAGACGCGGCGCAGGCGGTGACGAAATATCTGCGCGCGCAGGGGCATTTCGTGGCGTTCGCCTATGTGCCGCCGCAGGACTTTCGTCTTGGTACCGCGCAGATATGTATTGTTCCCGGGCACTATGACAAGATCGTCATCAATAATACTTCTTATTTAACGGAGCACGCGATTCGCCGCGAGATGGGCGTCACGTCCGGTGATCGTGTGGAAAAAGAGCCGCTGAATCGCGGCGTATGGCTGACGAGCGACCTCTCGCGCGTCGAAGCGCGCACGCAGCTGAAGGCGGGGAGCAAGCAGGGCACGACCGACCTCATCGTGAACGTCAAGCCCAAGGGCAACCGCATGTGGGGCTACGTCGGCATCGACAACGGCGGCTACCGCTATACGGGACGCTATCAGTACAGCGCGTTCTTCAACTACGCGAGCCCCTTCCGGCAGGGCGATCTCTTCTCCATCGGCGGCGTGCGGAGCAACGGCGACATGTGGTCGGGCTCGGTCTCCTACGTCACGCCCGTTGCAAAGCAGGGAGAGAAGGTCGGCATCAGCTACGCGCGCTCGCATTACACACTCGGCGGTGCGTTCACCGCGCTCGGCTACGTCGGTTCGGCGGAGACGCTGAGCGTCTGGTGGCAGCACAACTTCCGCCGCAGCCGCAATTTCAACCTCTACGGCACAGTGCGGCACGATTGGAAGGATTTGGACGAATCCGCGTCGAGCCTGTCGTACAAGAACCCGAAAAAGGCAAGCAACTGGGCCTTTGGCATCAGCGGCGACAGCATCGATAACTTTTGGACGGGCGGGAAGAGTACGTTTGCGCTGAACTACACGCACGGCGACATTCGCTTTGACGATCCGATGCAGCGTCTCGCCGACAGCGTGACCGCGCGGACGGGCGGGCATTTTGGCAAGTATAACCTCTCGCTCACGCGCCTGCAAAACGTACGCGACCGGCTCGCACTCTATCTCAGCTACAGCCGCCAGTGGGCGGAGAAGAACCTCGACGCCTCGGAGAAATTCTCCCTTGGCGGCCCCTACGGCGTGCGCGCCTACCCGCTCGGCGAAGCGTCGGGCGACGACGGATGGATGTGGACGTCCGAGCTTCGTTGGAATCTCCCGACGGGCGAGGGGGATAAAAACATCTGGCAGCTCATCGCCTTTCTCGACGGCGGACATGTGACGAGCGTTCACAGCGGCGCGCCCGCAGGGCAGCGGAACGGCAGGAGTCTCTACGGCGCGGGCGTCGGCGTGAACTGGAGCAACGAGGCGAACTGGGTGGCGCATCTGCACTACGCGCGGCGCATCGGCGGCGAGCGGGCGCTCTCCGAGCACGACATCGGCGGGCGGTTCTGGTTCCAACTCTATAAATTTTATTGATTCGTGACAGCATCATCGTAGGGAAATGTGCGGCGTCCGAGGGGGATGCCCGCATCTCGGCAACAATGGGGGAAATATCATGCGTATCACAAGAACACGCCGTCGGGCTGAAAAACGAAACACTTTTTTGATGACGCTGCAGGAGCAGATTCTCCGCCGGCTCGGCGGCGGCATCGGCGCCGTCACGGCGGGCGCGTTCATGCTCGCGGGCGGCGGTCACGCCTATGCACTGCCGCAGGGAGGAACGGTCGCAGCGGGTGCAGCGGAGATTGCGCAGACGCAGGCGGAGATGGCGATTCGTCAGGCGACGGAGAGCGCTGTCATCAACTGGAATTCGTTCAATATCGCGGCGAACGAGCGCGTGAACGTCTTCCAGCCGAGCGCACAGTCGGCACTCCTCAATCGTGTGATCGGAAATAACCCGTCCGAGATCTTCGGTACGCTCTCGGCGAACGGACGCGTCTTTCTTGTGAATCCGGCGGGTGTACTCTTTGCGCCCGGCGCACAGGTGGATGCGGGCTCGATTCTCGCCTCGACGATGAACATTACGAATGCGGATTTTATGGCGGGCAAATACGCCTTTGTTGGCACGCCGTCCGATGGGGAAATCATCAACCGGGCCTCTCTCATTGCACAAAACGAGGGGACGGTCGCCCTGCTCGGCAAGGATATCGTGAATGAGGGCGTTATTGTTGCGAAGAAGGGCGCAGCGGTGCTTGCGGCGGGCGAAGCCGTGTCGCTTGACTTTAACGGCGACGGCAAAGTCTCGGTCGTCCCGACGAAGGCGGCGATGGAGCAGGCAGTTACGAACAAAGGTCTCGTCGAAGCGGACGGAGGCCTCGTTTTCATGTCCGCAGCGACGGGTGATGCACTGACGCGCTCGGCAGTGAATCAGGAGGGCATCGTGCGTGCCGCGAGTCTGGATGGCAAGGCGGGCGCGATCCGCATGACGGCGAACGACGTGCGTCTGGCGGCGGGCAGCGTGACGGACGTGAGCGGCACAGTCGGCGGCACGGTCGAGATCGGCGGCGGCTGGCAGGGCACAGGCGACCTCGCGCATGCGAAAAATGTCACAATCGAGCGCGGCGCAGCCGTACGTGCGGACGCGACTGAGGCGGGCAATGCGGGCGGCACGGTCGCCGTATGGTCGGACGGCAGGACGAAGTTTGCGGGCGAGATCACGGCACGCGGCAAAGGCACGGGCGCGGGCGGCGCAGTCG
>CAUQAR010000181.1:0-3027 GCA_963515775.1 uncultured Selenomonas sp.
CCGCCGGGGCGGCGGCGCGTGGTCCGCCCCCGCAATACGCGTGCCGCCGCCCGCGTTTTTGAGGACGAGGCGGTGGCCGGGGCGGCGCGGCACAACCTTCGTATCGCCCGTCACGATGCGGACGTCCGCCTCCGCTGCCGCCGTGCGGATGTCCTCCACGACGCGGCGCAGCGTCTCCATAGGAAAGCCCTCCTCGAGGATGAGCGCGAGCGAGAGATACTGCGCGCGCGCCCCCGTCATCGCGAGGTCGTTGACCGTGCCGCAGACCGCGAGGCGCCCGATGCTGCCGCCCGGGAAAAAATGCGGCTGTACGACATAGGAATCTGTGGTAAAGGCGATACGCCCCGCAGCGGGCAGCACCACGCCGTCATGCAGCCCGTTCAGCAGCGCATTGCCGAGCGCGGGGAGGATGACCTCCTCCGTCAGCGCGCGCGAGAGCCGTCCGCCCGCGCCGTGCGCGAGCGTGATCACATCATGCGCCATAGCGGAACCTCCCTGCGCCGTATTTGTACCACGCCGCGCACGTCCCCTCGACGGACACCATGCAGGGACCGACCGCATGCTCGGGCACGCAGCCGCGTCCAAAGAGCGCGCAGTCCTTCGGCACGATCCTGCCGCGCAGCACCTCGCCGCAGCGGCAGCCGCGCCGCCCGTCCGGCACATCCCCGGTGTCTAGCGGACGCACGGCGGCAAAGTCGTACGCCGCGTATGCCGCGCGCATTTTGAGCCCCGAGGCCGGGATCACGCCGAGCCCGCGCCACGCCGTATCCGCCGACTCGTAGACCCGGTCCACCGCCGCGCGCGCCGCGGGGTTCCCCTCCGGACGCACCACGCTCCCGTAGGCGTTCTCCACGCGCGCCTCGCCGGCTGCGCACTGCCGCACGAGCATGTGCAGCGCGCGCAGAATCTCCGCGGGGCGAAATCCCCCCACGACCCCCGGCACGCGATAGTCCGCGGCGAGGAAGTCGAAGATCCGCGTCCCCGTCACGACCGCCACATGGCCCGGCAGGAGGAAGCCGTCCACCTGTGCCGCGGGATCGTCGAGGAGCGCCCGCATCACGGGCGGCACGAGCTTTTGCGCAGAGAGCAGGAAGAAATTCGTAAGGCCCCTCTGCTCGGCCGCGAGCACGGCCGCAGCCTCCGTCGGCGCCGTCGTCTCGAAGCCGACCGCGAGGAAGACGACGTTTTTATCCGGACGGGCCTCGGCCACGGCGAGCGCGTCGAGCGGCGAGTAGACCACGCGGACGTCCGCGCCGGCCGTCTGCGCCTCCGCAAGACTGGACGTACTGCCCGGCACCTTCAGCATGTCGCCGAACGTCGTGATGATGACGTCCTCCTGCCGCGCGTAGGCGATCGCTGCGTCGATGTATGCGTCGTGCGTCACGCAGACGGGGCAGCCCGGCCCCGAGACCAGCTCGATCTCCTCCGGGAGAATCTGCCGCAGTCCCGCGCGGAAAATTGCAACCGTGTGCGTCCCGCAGACCTCCATGATGCGCACGCGGCGCCCGCGCGGGGCGAGGAGACGCCGCATGTCCGCCGTGACCTCCGCCGTCAGCGCGCGCATATCATTTTCCTGTGTTCGCATCACTGCACCCTCAGATGCTCGACCGTCCGCGGCGCCCCGCGCATCTCCGCGCGCAGCGCCTCCATCGCGTGCACCTCCGCCTCATCCACGATCTGCATGGCAAAACCCGCATGGACGAGCACATAGTCCCCGACCGCGGCCTCCGGCAGCAGCATGAGGCTCGCCGCGCGGCGCACCCCCTGCACCTCCACCGAGGCGAGCTGGTCTTCTATTTCAACGACCCTTGCGGGTACTGCTAGACACATATTGTATCCTCCTATATTCGGCTATGACGCGGGATTTTCGCGCCCAGCGTTGTCATTACGGCGGTACGATACTCCGCCATAGATCGCCCAAGGGCACGGCACGCCGTGCCCCTACCGGGGCGGCATAGATGTCGATCTTAGCTATTTATCAGTTAGCGCGCATGGATTGATGCGATTCCCCGATGAAGTTAGGAAGCGTGACGTGCCGCCGGGGCGTCCGCCGCAGCGATTTTTAAGCCCCGCTTTTTTCGCAAGGTGGATGCCCCGGCGGGGATACAAGATCGGTACGCGTCGTTTTCGTTGAGCAACAGAAAACATCCCTGAGCCGCCGCCCGCGCCAAAGCATAAACTTTTTTTATGATACAATAAATATTACGGAATTCCATTCGATAATCTCAGTAGACGGATCAATCGATACATGGAGGTATGATAATGAAAATTCAAGGAACGCCCTCTTTTCTGCGGGATGAGAACAATGCGGCCCCGCGCGGTCCGCAGGGGCAGCGCAAGGCGCCCGAGACCGTGCTGTCGCGTGCCACCGAGGTCTACATCAGCAAGCGGGGCGCGCAGCTCCAACAAGCCGACGTGAACCGGGACGATCTCCTCACGCCCGCCGAGGCCGCGCTCGCCGCCGACCAAAAGGACCGCGCGGATCGGCGCGCTAAGAAGGAGCAGGCAGCGGAGATCGAGACGCGCATCCACGCGGACGATACGCTCTCCGACGAGGATAAGGCGACCCTCCAAAAGCAGGCGGACAAGCTGAGGGAAGCGGGCATGACGGACGAGGATCGGCTCGAAAAGCTCCAAAAGGAGCGCGCCGTTTGGGAAAAGCGCGCCGCGCGCGACACGGCCGCCGCGGACGAGCAGCAGGCGGCATTCAACATGGTCAGAGTCTACAGCGGCGACATCAGCCGATTGCAGTTCACCATGCAGGAAAAAGAAACCCGCAAGATGCGCCTGCGCACGCAGGCCGTACAGGAGCGCGCCGACCTCGAAGCCGCCGCCGCGAAGGAGCAGGAGAAGGTCGACGACGCCGTGAACCAACCGGACGGCGACGAGGCGAGCGCGCCCCTTACGTTGCTCCGATACGAGGCGCAGCGCAAGGCCGCCAGGGATAAAGGCGCAACAAGCGAGGAACCTGCGTCCGGGGGGCAGCGTCAGAAGTCAAGTACATAGCGCATATCGAGCGCCGTGAGG
>CAUQAR010000182.1:0-2955 GCA_963515775.1 uncultured Selenomonas sp.
GTATACATCACCGCGGCACAGAACGGAAAAGGGCGGCACCGTCCCGTATGCCGCCCAATGCGATCGTATCGGACTCCCCTACGCACGCCGTACGCGAGGCTTGAACGCAGCCGCCATCGCCGCAAATGCGAGGACGGCGCACGCGAAGAGGAAATAGAGCGCATGGAGACTGCCGGCCATCGTGCCGTCCGCAAGCGATGCGGGAACCGCCTGCTGGCCCGCTGCGACGATGCTCGAGACGACGGCCGTGCCGACCGCGCCCGCGAGCTGCTGAAGGGTGTTGCAGACGGCGTTGCCGTCGGCCTGCCGTTCCTGTGCAAGCAGCCGCACGCCGTTCGTCATGATGTTGCCCGCAGCAAAGCCCTGCCCGATCGTATAGACGATGTAGACGAGCGTGAGGGAGAGCGTCGTCGATACGGGAAGCGCCAGCGCAAAGGAAATCGCGGCGAGCGCGATGAGCGCGCAGCCGAAAAGAATGGGGCGCCGCGGCCCATAGGCATCGAGCGCGCGGCCGCCGAGGGGCGCGAGGAACGCGCCGACGATGCAGCCGGGCAGCAGGATACAGCCCGCCGTAAAGGGAGCTTCTCCATGAACGAGCTGAGAAAAGTTCGGCAGCAGGAAGCCGAGGCCGAGCGTAATGAACTGGATGAGCAGGAGGGCCAGCACGCTGAGAGAAAATCCCGCGTCGCGGTTCCAACCGGATCAGCGGCGCCGCAGCCCGCCTTGACCGGTGTGCGAACGCCGCGAGCAGAACGGCGCAGGACGCGAGCAGCGCGAGAATTTCGAGGCTGAGCCAGCCGCATTCCCCCGCAAAGCTCGTCGCAAGAATGAGCGCGACAAAACTCATGGAGAGCAAGAGATACGACGGGGTGTCGAAGGGCAGCCGCCGCAGGGCGGACGACTGTCGGATCGCGTACATGCCGGAGATGAACGAGAGGACGAGTACGGGCAGGAGCGAGAGAAAGATCTCACGCCAACCGAAGGACTCGACCACCCAACCGCCGAACGAAGGGCCGACCGCCGGTGCGAGCGCGCAGATGAGCGACGCGACGCCCATCATCATGCCCGTACGGTCGAGCGGCGCCTGCTCGAGCACGATGTTGAACATCAGCGGCAGCGCGACGCCCGTACCCGCGCCTTGCATCAGCCGTCCGAGGAGCAGCATCGCGAAGCTGTCGGCCTCCGCCCCGAGCAGCGTGCCGACGAAGAAGAGGATGCTGGCCGTGAGGAAGAGGCGCCGCATCGGGAACCGCGCTTTGAGAAATGCGGAGAGCGGAATGATGACGGCCAGCATGAGGAGATACCCCGTCGTGATCCACTGGACGACGGAGATGCCGATGTCGAACTCCGTCATCAGCGTCGGGAACGTGACGTTCATCGCCGTCTCAATGACAACGCCCGTAAAGGACATCAGCCCCGCTGCGAGCAGAGAGAGCAGAAGTTTGGCGTCGATGCGGCGCGGGAAGTGAACTGTTTCTGCCATTTGGGCATTCTTTCATGACACTGCGCGTCAGATGCGTCAAAGGCGCACAACGGCATGTGGTTTCACATGCGGCGTGCGCCTCTCCTCTTCCGCGCGTATATTTTAGAGCTGCAATGTCCGATATGCGGGCGTCCAGCGGATCGCGTCGATGGCTTTGCCGACGTCCGTCTTTTCGGCGAGGCCTTCCTCGATCGCACATGCGGCGACTTTCTCCGCGACGGTGCGCGAGAACTCTGTGAGCTGCGTGACGGGCGGCAGCGTTGCCGCGCCCGGCACATCGGGATCGACCAGTCCGCCGAGCGCATGCGCCGCCGCGGAGATCATCCGGTCGCTGAGGCGCTTTGCCTTGACGGCAAGTACGCCGAGACCGACGCCCGGATAGATGAGCGCGTTGTTCGCCTGTCCGATGCGGTAGGTGACCCCGCCGCAAACGATGGGATCATAGGGGATGCCGGTCGCGATCAACGCCTTTCCGTCCGTCCACTTCAGGAGATCCTGCGCCGTCGCCTCCGCGAGCTTCGTCGGGTTGCTCAGCGGGAAGATGATGGGGCGCGGCGTATGCGCCGCCATCTCCTTCACGACGGCCTCGGTGAACGTGCCGGGCGTCGTGGAGGTGCCGACGAGGATCGTCGGATGCACGGCCTTGACCGCGGCCAAGAGGTCGGCCGGCGCGTGCGGGAATTCGCTGCGCCTGCGCGCGAACGGTCGCTGCTCCTCCGTCAGATCGTCCATATCGTCGAGCAGCAGGCCCTGCCGATCCACGAGATAGAATCGCCCGCGTGCCTCCTCCGGGGAGAGCCCCTGCGCGATCATCTCGGACATGACGAGGTTTGCGATTCCGGTCCCCGCGGTTCCCGCGCCGAAGCACATATAGATCTGATCCGTCAGGCGTTCCTTGCTGATGCGCAGCGCGCCGAGAATGCCCGCGAGCGAGATGATGCCCGTGCCCTGGACGTCGTCGTTGAACGTTGCGATGCGCGGGCGATACTCTTTGAGCAGGGCGGCGGCATGGTCGCGGCCGAAGTCCTCCCAGTGCAGATAGAGGTTGGGGAAGAGGCGCTCCGCCGCATCGACAAAGGACCGGACCACGCGATGATAGGCGTCTCCCGTGATCCGCTCTTTGCGCACACCGAGATAGAGCGGATCGTCGCGCAGCGATCTGCGGTTCGTGCCGACGTCGAGCACGACCGGGAGGACGCAGGCGGGATCGATGCCGGCCGCGGCCGTATAGACCATGAGTTTTCCGACGGAGATGTCGACGCCGTTCGTCCCCCAATCGCCGATGCCAAGAATTTCCTCGGCATCCGTAACGACAATGAGCCGAATGTGACGGCTTCCTGCGGCGCGGCGGAGGATGTCTTTGAACTGCGCTTCGTCATCCTCAGTGAGGTAGACCGCATACGCCGGGTCGATGAATTCGTGGCTGTATCCCTCGATGCTCTCGGCGATCACGGGATCGTAGACAATCGGCA
>CAUQAR010000183.1:0-2851 GCA_963515775.1 uncultured Selenomonas sp.
CGTCCTCGCGAACGCGCTCTCGGGCACACTGGCCTATGTGCGCCAGCAGCGGGTGTTCTTTCCCGCGGCGATTCCGTTTGCGCTCGCAACGCTGCCCGGCGCGTTCCTCGGTTCGTACATTGTCGACGATTTCACGGGACCGATGCTCTACGCTTCGTTTGGCACCTTCCTCCTGCTCATGGCCTGCATCATGTACTGGAACGCGGTGCATAAGAAGCATGCGGATGTGCACGAACTGCCCGTCGGCTTCACGTTCAACCGTTCGCTCGGCATCACCTCGAGCGCGGGCGTCGGCTTCCTCTCGAGCATTTTCGGCATCGGCGGCGGCGTGATCCATGTGCCGCTGATGGTCTATCTGCTCCGCTTTCCCGTCCACATGGCGACGGCAACATCTCACTTCGTGCTTGCCGCATCCGCCGCGTTCGGCGTGATCAGTCATGTCTGGCTCGGGCATGTGATCTGGACGCCCGCCATCTGCATCTCGATCGGTGCGGCGGTCGGCGCGCAGATTGGCGCCGCGGTTTCGCAGAAGACGAAGTCAAAGGTGATCCTCGTCCTGCTCTCGGTCGCGATGTTCGCGCTCGGCCTGCGCCTCATCTGGATGAGCGGGATGCTGTAAGCATAAAAAAAGAATCGCCGCAGCGATTCTTTTTTTATTGCCTTCAATCGGACTCAGAGCGGCTGAAATCCGTACCGTGCGGCCTCTGCCGACTCGATGGCCTGATGTCCAAGATCAATCGCCAGCCCGAGCGTGCGCATCATCTTGTCCGGATTGTGGAACCCGACGCCGTTCTCCGCAGCGACCCAATCCCAGTACCACTGCGCTTCGCGGATCTTTGCCCGCGCATCCTCGAGCGCCGCGTCCGGAACGCCCGCATCCATCGCGGCCTTGACGGTACGATGTGCGCGCGCCACGGTCTCGCCCGCGATGCGCTGAAGCCGGAACGTGTTGTCGTGGATGGTCTTCACGCGAGCGACGAGCGTCTCCTCGCTCTCGTCGTGACATTTGAGACAGGACTCCTTCGTCGTTTTGAGCGGACTCGTCATCCAGTGCGACGTGTACTTCTTGCCGTCCTGCCGCATATAGGGCATATGGCAGTCCACGCAGGTGACGCCCGCATCCGCGTGTACGCTCGTCGCCCATGACTCGAAGTCCGGATGCTGCGCCTTGAGCATCATCGTCTTGGAATCCGGATGCAGCCAATCGCCCTTGAACCCGCCTGCCTGTCCGGACTGATAGTACCGATATTCGGACTCGGCGTCGAGACCGTTCTCATACGGATGTGCAACGCGGCCGTCCTCTGCCGTGAAGTAATACTCCGTATGACACTGCGCGCAGACGTAGGCGCGCATCTCGTTGCGGCTGGCGGCGTTCACATCGACGCCGCGCTTTGCCATCGACTCGATGAAGCCCTGCTGATAGACACGCAGCTCCATCGTGTCGGGATCGTGGCAGGTCGAACAACCGAACCACTGATCGTCTGCGATGTTCTCCGCGACCTCGGGGAACGGTTTGGAGGCAAACGCCCAGCCGTCCTCTTTGAAGTAAACGTCGTACATATACGAGCCTTTGCAGACGATACAGCTGCCCTTCTGCCCCGGCAGGCGCTTCGTATGCAGGAGGTCGTAGCCCGCATAGGTATGCCCGCGGTCGTCGTCATACTGGAGTGCAAACTTGTACCCCTTGAAGTTCTCCAGCATCTCCGGCTGATGTTCGAGATGGCTGTTCCCCTCCATGCTGCCGCCGTAGCCTGTGGGCGACGGGGATTCGTCGTTGTTCTTCATGAACGAGTTGTACTGCAGCGGGTAGGCGTCTTTATACGCCTCTTTGCCGATCTGCGCGTTGTTTTCCTTGGAAATTTGGACGAGCTTCATGCTCGCGTCGTTCGGCTGCGCGCCGATGCGAACAGCGACAAAACCAAAGAACAGGGCGCATACACCGGCAACACCCGCGATGATTTTCTTTCTGTTACTCAACTCTTATCCCTCCTTCCAAAGGATTGGAACCATGTGCGATACGGCTGTGACACTTCGTACAGGTCGCGCTGCCGTCTTTGCCCTTGTCCACACACACCGCGCCCATCGTCGCGGTATGGCAACGCAGGCAGTTGTCGTTGACGATGTCCCTGCCGTGATCGGAGATCTTGATGTGCACGGGATAGTCGTCGAGCACCTGATGGAGCGTGTCGTGCATGCCTGTCTTTCCTTTTTCAAAGTAGTAGACGGCGATGTTGTCGTGCGGCAGATGACACTCCACACAGGCGATCTTTTGATGCGAGGACACAGCGTGTGTCGCGGATTCATGCTGCATCGCGTGGCACATGCCGCAGAATGCGGGCGATGCCGACGCCTTGTCCATCGCCATGCCGCCCGCGACGACGATGATGCCGAGGGCAAAACACGCGGCAAGGCTGCGCAGGGTATGCTCCGCTGCGATTCGCTTGATCGTCGGCCATTTCACGAGCTGTTTCAGATTCATGTTTCCTTCCTCCCTTCTGTTTTATTCCTAGGAATCACGCTGCGATCCACCTCCTTTGCCGTGCGGCATCCGCAGTGCTGCCGCGATGCCGCCCACGACCGTGAGTACGCAGGCGATCCAGAGCAGGGAGATGCCCGGCTTCGTACTGACCGCGGCTGCGACAGGCAGCGCCGCCTCCTCTGCGGCGGAGGGCAGCAGCTCGAGCCTGATGTCGCGATCGTCACCCGAGACGCCCGTCAGGCGCAGTCGGAACTTGCCGCCCATGACCTCGACAGGACGCGAGGTGCCGCCGCGCTCCGTAGCGAGAATGGCGGGCTGCGCCGTCTCGACCGTCTCGCCGTCCGTGACGGCGATGTCTGCGGTGACGAGCGT
>CAUQAR010000184.1:0-2823 GCA_963515775.1 uncultured Selenomonas sp.
CACATCCTCCGGGAGGTCGACGTTGACGACATAGTCCACATCCTCGACGTCGAGCCCCCGCGCCGCAAGATCGGTCGCGATGAGGAGCTCCGCACGCCCCGCGCGGATGGCGTCGAGCGCCGCACGCCGCCGGTCCCGGCGCTCCTGCCCGAGCAGAGAAACGGCGCGAATCCCCTCGTAGCACAGCTTCTCCAGCGCACGCTCCGCATCAAAGCCGCGTCCGACAAAGACGATCCCCCTGCGGATCGGCAGGCGCCGCACGAGCTTCTGTACGGCCTTTATTTTATCACGAAACGCCGCACGATGATAGTAGTTTTCACATCGCACCCCCTCCCCGGCCGCACGGATGAGGCGCGGTGCAAAAAGGCCCTCCGCCGCGCGCACCGCGGCCGTCGGCGCGGTCGCCGAGAGGAGCAGCGCCTGCCGCTCATGCGGGAGCAAACGGATGGCGGCGCGCACATCGTCCGCGCACTGCTTGCCGAGCAGGCGGTCGAACTCGTCGAGGACGAGGAGCTTCACATCAGCGAGCCGCAGCTTCCCCATACGGCTGAGCTCCAAAATGCGCGCGGCGGATCCCGTGACGAGCTGCGGCTTTTTCTTGAGTCCCTCGATCTGCCGCTTGATGTTCGCGCCGCCGATCAGCGCCTGCACAGTGACGGGCAGTGCCGCCGTCTGCACGAGACTGCGCGCGACATCCGCGATCTGCACGGCAAGCTCGTGCGTCGGCGCGAGGATGAGCGTCTGCACCGCGCGCAGCTGCGGATCGACGCGCATCAGCGCAGGCAGAAGATACGCGAGGGTCTTGCCCGTTCCCGTCGGCGCCGCGCCGATGAGATTCTCGCCCGCGCATGCAGGCGGAATAAATAACGTCTGTATCGCCGTCGGCACAGTGATGCCGCGTTTTTCGAGCGCCGCGGCAAGCGCCTCCGGAACGCCGAGTTCTCCGAACGTACTCATATCATCCTCCAAAAAACAGCGCGTCCATCTCCGCCTGCTCGTCCGCCGTCGGCGTATAGGCACGCCGCGCTGTCCCCCCGAATGCGGACGCATTGCCCTGTGCGCCGCGCGGTGCATGTCCCGATGCACGGGGGATGCGTTTTCCCGTGAAATCAGGCGCGCCGTCTTTATCATTTGCTGTCATACGGCACTGCGGGAACGCGGAACACCCCCAGAAATCACCGTGTTTTCCCTTGCGTTTTGTCATGACGCCGCGTCCGCACGCAGGACACGGCACACCGCCGCCACCCGCGATCTGCGCAGAGAGCGCGGCCGTGCAGAGTTCCCGCGCAAAATCCGCCTGCCCCGCAAGGAACTCCTCCAGCGTGCCATCCCCCGCCGCCATCGAATGCAGACGATCCTCCCAGACCGCCGTCGCATCGGGGTACGTCATCGTATCGGGCAGCGCGTCAATGAGGAGATCAGCTGTCTCCGTCGGCGTCAGCACCTTTTTCTTGCCCGCGGCATGCAGGAACTGCCGCTTGATCAGATCCTCGATGATGCTCGCGCGCGTCGCCTCCGTCCCGATGCCCGAGACATCGCGCAGCATCTTCTTCGCCGCCTCGTCCTTAACGTATTTGTGGATCTCCTTCATCCCCTGCAAAAGTGTCGCCGGGGTGAACCGCGCGGGCGGCTTCGTCTGCCGGGTGCCGAGATCGGCGGAGACGAAATCC
Source organism: uncultured Selenomonas sp. (assembly GCA_963515775.1). Taxonomy (GTDB): domain Bacteria; phylum Bacillota; class Negativicutes; order Selenomonadales; family Selenomonadaceae; genus Centipeda. Next base: position 1,671 of record CAUQAR010000184.1, read on the forward strand.
GCGCGGTCGCCCTTCTTCATCGGCGGCAGGACGGCGCTCTCCTCGTCCTCCTTCTCCGCGTCGTCCGTCTCCGCACTCTTCCCCGCGCGGTACATCGCGCGCCAGCCCGCAGCGCGTTCCGTGCGTCCGCGCGCGGCGAACGTCTCGCCGTGATAGGAAAGCGCAACCTTCGTCCGGTCGTAGACATAGTTCGGATAAAACTGTGCGATATAGGCGCGCGCGATGAGCTCATAGATGCGACGCTCCGGCTCGTTGAGGCGCGCGGGATTCACCGCCACCGTCGTCGGGATGATCGCGTGGTGCGCCGTGATCTTCCCATCGTTCCATGCGCGCGACCTGCGCGCTGCGTCCGCCTCCCCCGCCCACGCCGCGAGCGGCGATCCCTCTATTGCCGCGAGGTTCGAGAGGATCTTCGGCGCGTCTTTATGCTGACTCTGCGGCAGATACTCCGCATCCGAGCGCGGATAGGTCGTCAGCTTCTCCTCGTAGAGCTTCTGCGCCGTGTCGAGCACCTGCTGCGGCTCGTAGCCGTAGCGCTTTCCCGCAAGTACCTGCAATGCGGAGAGCGAGAAGGGGAGCGGCGGCGGCTCCTCCTTCTTCTTGCGCTCGTAGCGCGTGATCTGCGCGTCCTGCGGCGCGCCGCCAAATGACTCCAAAGCTGCGCGTGCCGCCTTTTCGTCTACGAGCCGGCCCTCGGGATCGAGCGGCGTGCGCTCCTCCGACGGCTTCCATCGCGCATGAAACGATTCGCCCGACTTCTCGTGACGAAATACCGCATCGAGCAGATAATATGTCGCGGGTTTGAAGTTCTCGATCTCGCGCTCACGGCGCACAACGAGCGCGAGCGTCGGCGTCTTGACGCGTCCGATCGGGAGCACAAGCCGATCGTGCCCCGCACGACGTGCTGCCAGCGTGTAGGCACGCGAGAGATTCATCCCGATGAGCCAGTCCGCGCGTGCCCGCGCGAGCGCCGATCGTTTCAGCGGCAGAAAGTCACGGTTGTCGCGCAGATCACCGAGCGCGTCGTGGATACTCTTATCGTCAAGTGCATTGATAAGGATGCGTTGTACAGGCTTTTCATTGCCGAGATAGTCCAGAACCTCGTCCACGAGCAGCTGCCCCTCGCGGTCGGGGTCGCCGCCGTGCACGATCT
>CAUQAR010000185.1:0-2815 GCA_963515775.1 uncultured Selenomonas sp.
GGCCTGTCCTTCGGAGGAGGCGATGATGAGGCCGCTCGGGTCGACGATGATGCCCTCGCCGACGCCGTGGTATTTGAGCTGCTTGACGCGATCACCGAGGGTGTCGAGTGTGAGGTCAAGGCAGACGGCGCCCGCGAATGTGCCGTTTTTGCCGCTGTATGGCGCGGCGATGGAGACAACCATCTTTTTGGAGGTGAGGTCTTGGTAGACGGGGGTGAAGACGGGGCGGCCCGCCGCCTTGGCCTCTTTGTACCAGTCGCGCCCGCGCGGGTCGGTCTCAGAGATGTCCCCGTCGTTCCAGCTGATGAAGCGCCCGTCCTCGGCACCGTAGGCGAGATCGAGCACGTCCCTATCGTCGGAGGAAAGACTCATCATCTCGCGGTCCGTCGAGACGGGAATTCCATCGTAGGCCGCGAGCAGGTTCGCGGCGCTCTTGGCCTGCTGTTCCTTTTGGGTGAGCCAGCCGTCGAGCGATGTGCTCTCGACGTTCAGCAGCGCCTCGATCTCCCCGGAGGTGCTTTCGGTCAGCGCGTCCTGCGCCTTGTAATAGCCGATGCCGCAGATGGCGACGACGAGCACGGCCATGAGGATGCCCATCAGCAGCAGCTTTTGTTTGATACTCAAATTCCTCTCTCCCTTTCCTGACTAGGATTTATGTCTTGGTTTAGATTATAGCGTGCTTTGATTTTTAATCAAGTGTCTGCTTGTAATTTTCTCACATCATGAGAAAAATTTTTGGAGGTGCGACGCTTTTCTGTCTGAGGGTCATGTGCCCCCCGAATAGAGGATGCGGCTATGTATTGAGAAAATATTTGCACGATGTGCTCTCGTTGTGGTAGGATAGGGCGGTAATCGACATCGCGGCCGCCGCAGAGAGCATCTGCATCCGACGGCGGGAGATGAGGAGGCTGTTATGACAACTGAAAAGAGATGTGCGGACGCCATCGCCCGTGAGGCGAGGCGTACCGCGGCGGCGGGCGTGCTGTTCGCCCTGCTCTGGACGCTGCTCGGCTTCGGCCTTGCGGATGCGGAGGTGACGCTCTGGGGCTTTCCGCTCTGGGCGGTGACGGGGGCGGTCGGCGTGATGATCGCGGGGGCGCTGATTGCGCTTTATCTTGCGCGGACGGCCGAGAATATTCCCTTTGACGATGTGGCGGGAGAGGGGGAGACGCGATGAGTACGCTCTCTGTGCTGCTCCCGCTGCTCGGCTTCATGGCGGGCATGCTCGCGCTCGGCGTCTATGTGCGCCGCCACGAGGGTGCGGGCGGCTTCCTCGCGGGCTACTTCGTCGGCGGGCAGTCGCTCGGCGCGTTCGTACTCGCGATGACGATGGTTGCGACGTACAGCTCCGTCAGTTCCTTCGTCGGCGGGCCGGGCATGGCGTACGAGATCGGCTTCGGCTGGATCTATATGGCGGTCATCCAGACGATGACGATCTTCCTCGTCCTCGGCATCTTCGGGAAGCAGGTCGCGCGGCTCGCGCGCCGCATCGGGGCCGTCACGATCGTCGATATCATCCGGCACCGCTATCGTTCGGATGCGCTCGCGGCGATGGCGGCATTTGCCATCGTCGTGTTCTTTGCCGCCTCCATGGTGGCGCAGTTCGTCGGCGGGGCGCAGCTCTTCGCCGCGGTCACGGGCTACAGCTATGAGCTCGGCCTCGTACTCTTCGGCATCGTGGTCGTTGTTTATACGTCGATCGGCGGATTTCGTGCCGTTGCACTGACGGATACCTGCTGTGCGATCGTGATGATGGCGGGGATCGTCCTGCTGTTCTACTATGTGCTGGAGGCGGGCGGGGGGCTCCCGTCAATCATGGAGACGCTGCGCACGGCGCATCCGGAGATGCTGACGCCGACGTCCGCGGGGCATATGCCCGTCTCGCTCTATATCTCCCAGTGGCTGCTCGTCGGCGCGCTCACGATCGCGCTGCCGCAGTCCGTCGTGCGCGGCATCAGCTATCGGAGCAGCCGCGATATGCACCGCGCAATGATCATCGGGACGATCGTCATTGCCTTTATGAACATCGCGGTGAACCTCGTCGGCGTGCTCGGGCGCGGCGTGCTTTTTGTCCCCGCAAAAGAGCTTGGGGGCGTCGACAGCGTCATTCCGCAGCTGATGGCGGCGGTGATGCCGCAGTCCCTGCTCGGGTTTGCGATCATCGGACCGCTCGCCGCGTCCATTTCGACGATCTCGGGCGTGCTCATCGTGGCGTCCTCCGCGGTGGTGAAGGACGTCTATCTCCATCAGATGCAAAAGCGCGGCCGGGATGTCTCGGAGGGGACGCTGCGCCGTCTCTCCATGGGCATCACCGCCGCGCTGGGCGTGATCGTATTCATCCTTGCCGTTGCGCCGCCGTCGCTCATCTGGCTGATCAATATGTTCGCGTTTGGTGGGCTCGAGACGGCGTTCTTCTGGGTGCTCGTCCTCGGCCTCTTTACGCAGCGGGCGACGCGCACGGGCGCGCTCTGCTCCATGGCCGGCGGCACGATCGTCTACTGCGTTGCGATGGCGGTCGGCTTTAAGCCGTTCGGCCTGCACCCCATCGCCGTCGGCATCACCGTCTCGCTCCTCTTCTTCCTCGTCGGGAACATGATCGAGCGGCGCGGGACCGCTTGACAATTTTCGCGGGAAAAATTATAATAAGGGCACAAAAAGAGTGACAGCCGAGTAGCAGCGTCGGTCACTCCCTAGAATTTTTGGTTCTTGAAGAAGGAGCCGGCGCGAACCGTGTGCGGTTCCTTTTTCTATTCAATCAACGATCAAATAGAGCAGAAATAATGCTGACAATCAGCGTGAGAGCGGCAATCACAAG
>CAUQAR010000186.1:0-2802 GCA_963515775.1 uncultured Selenomonas sp.
CCCGCGGTCGGTCTCGATACGTTCGAGTCGCTCGTTGCGGCCGATGCGTTGGCGCTTGCGTTCGAGGCGGATAAGACTCTCTTCTTCGACTATGTGCGTGCCGTTGCGCTCGCTGAGGCACGCGGCATCACGATCGCGGCACTCTAGGAGAGGGAGGGCCTGCCCTTGAAGATCATGCTGTCGGCGGGCGAGACCTCGGGCGATCTGCACGGAGCGGCGCTCGCACGCGAACTGCGGGCGATCGATCCCGGCGTCACGCTCATCGGTTTCGGCGGCGCGCACATGGCGGCGGCAGGGGTCGCCCTGCGCCAAAACTATACGGATTATAACGTCATGGGCATCTCGGCGGTGCTGCTGAATCTGCGCCGCATCTTGGCGCTTCTCGATGATCTCACGCGGCTCATGGAGGAGGAACAGCCGGACGTTCTCGTCATCATCGACTATCCGGATTTTAACTGGCGGCTCGCAAAGCGTGCAAAAGAACGGGGGATCCCCGTCTTTTCTTATATTCCGCCCTCTGCGTGGGCGTGGCGCAAGGGGCGCGCGCGGGACTGCGCGCAGATTGCGGACGAGCTCGTTGCGATCTTTCCGCATGAACTCGCGCCGTACGAAGCGGCGGGGGCGCATATTTCTTTCGTCGGCAATCCGCTGATCGATACCGTGCGGGCGGAGTTGCCGCCTGCCGAGGCCCGCCGGCACTTCGGCATCGCGGACGGGGAGGTCCCCGTCCTCCTCCTGCCCGGCAGCCGCCGCGAGGAGATCGAGCGCCTGCTGCCCGCGATGCTCGGTGCGGCGGAGATCCTCTACGCGGCCGACCCTGCGCGGCGTTTTTTTCTGCCCGTTGCGGACGGCGTTGACGAGCAGCGTCTCGCGACGCTGCTCGCGGCATCGTCCGTTCCCGTCATCTGCACGCGCGACGCGCGGTATGCGCTCATGGGCGCTGCGCGCGCCGCGATGGCGACGTCGGGGACGGTCGTTATGGAGGCGGCGATCATGGGCCTGCCCGCGGTCGTCCTCTATCGCCTCTCGACGCTGTCCTATATTGTCGGGCGCCTGCTTGTCGATGTGGAGCGCTTTTCTCTGCCGAACATTCTCGTCGGCGAGACCTTCGAGACGGAGCTGCTGCAAGGGGATGTCGAACCGCATCGGATTGCCGCAGCGATGGAGCGCATCCTGAGAGACGGGGAAGAACGCTCTTACGTCGTCGCGCGCCTTGCGCGTGCCGTAGAATGTCTTGGGGCGCCGCATGCAGCGCGCCGCGTCGCGGAGAGGATCATCGCGCTGGCGCGGCGCGCATAAATTTTATTTCTACCGGGAGAGCCATGAAGAATTACAAGAGACTGCTGCGCTACATGCGGCCGTATGTGAAAAAATTCGAGTTCGCCGTCCTGTGCATCATCCTCGCCTCGGCGGCGAATCTATATGTCCCGTGGATCATCAAGGATATGATCGACGACGTTCTCGCGGACAAGAACATGGCGCTGCTGAACGCCATCTGCGTGGGCATTGTCGTCATCTTTTTCCTGCGCGGAATCTTTTACTTCGGGCAGTCCTATCTCGTCTCCTACATCGGACAGAAGGTCATCATCGACGTGCGCGAGGTCATGTTCCGCAAGTTCCAGCGGATGCCGCTCGCGTACTACGACCGCCATCAGACGGGCGAGATCATGAGCTATGTCACGAACGATGTCGGGGCGATCCAGTCGGCGCTCGTCGATAACCTCATCGACATGGTGACGGAGGGGTGCATCCTCATCGGCTCGCTCGTCCTCATGTTCTATCTCGACTGGAAGCTCTCTCTCTTAACGCTCGTCGTCATTCCGATGGTCGGACAGGCGATGAAGATTTTCGGGCGCAAAATCAAGCGGTCCAGTACGGTCATTCAAGAACGGCTCGCAGAGATCACGGCGCTCTTGCAGGAGAGCTTCGCCGCAACGCGCGTCGTGAAGTCGTTCGTCCGCGAGGACTACGAGATCGAGCGCTTCGTCGACAGCAATCAACGCAATTTCGACGCGGTGATGAAGAATGTCCAGCAGACGAGCATGCTCACCCCGACGGTCGAATTCCTCGCGGCGCTCGCCGTGACCTTCATCGTGTGGTTCGGCGGGTATGAGGTCGTCAATGGAGACATCACGGCGGGCGCCTTCGTCGCGTTCCTCACCTATGCGGTGAATCTTGCGAACCCCGTCAAGCGCCTCTCGCGCATCTACGGCAATCTGCAAAAGGCGATGGCCGCGGTGGACCGCGTCTTCTCCGTGGTGGACCTCGATGAGACGGTGGCGGACCGGCCGGACGCACAGCCGCTCCCGCAGGTTTCGGGCCGCGTTCGCTTTGAGAACGTGACGTTCTCCTACAAGGAGGGGCGGGCGGCGCTCTGCGGCATCTCGCTCGAAGCCGCGCCGGGCGAGATGGTCGCCTTCGTCGGGCCGTCGGGCGCGGGTAAATCCACGATCGCGAATCTCATTCCGCGCTTTTACGAGGTGGACAGCGGCACGATCAGCATCGACGGGCATGACATCCGCGATGTGACGCTCGCCTCGCTGCGCGGGCAGATCGGCCTTGTGCCGCAGGAGACGATGCTCTTTTCGACCACGATTCGCGAGAATATTCGCTACGGGCGGCTGGACGCGACGGATGCGGAGATCGAGGAGGCCGCGCGCGCGGCGAACGCGCACAACTTCATCATGGAGCTTGAGCGCGGCTATGATACCGAGATCGGCGAGCGCGGCGTGAGCATTTCCGGCGGGCAGCGGCAGCGCATTGCGATAGCGCGCGCGATTCTCAAGGATCCGCGCATCCTCA
>CAUQAR010000187.1:0-2802 GCA_963515775.1 uncultured Selenomonas sp.
AAAGTCCATGCCATCCGGCACGGTCATGGCGGCAAGTCCTGCGGCGGAGACGCACGCGCTCTTGGCATGCGGGGTCGCGATGCCGTCGCCGAGCCCCGTGGTGCCGCTCTCTTCGCGCGCGAGCACGTCCTTTACATATTGGTCTTTATCCTTTAGGTTGCCGCCCTTTTCCATATAGTCCGCGAGCAGGCGGATCGCCGCCTCCTTCGAGGCGGGCGGGGCGACGCCGAGGGCGATGCTCTCGGGTTTGAGTAGATCGTTGATAGTCAAGGGGTATGCCCTCCTTTTGATCCTGTGAGGCAGGATTTTGGCTCCTAGCGTCGTCATTTCGTCGAATGCTGCGCTCGGAGTAGCCTTTTACTACGCCTTCGCTTGCATTCTCCTCATTCCTAGCTATGCATCCAAACTTCTGCCTCACACCGTTTTACTCGTTCAAGAATTGCGGGATTTTCGCTTCCCACATCGTTATGCCCACGATGAAAGGGATGTATCGTTGCAAGGTGTTTTTCCTCATGCGGCGAGGGGTGTTCGATCGCCGCCGCGGAGCATTTACCCCGCAAGGGGCGGCGCGGCATGTCTCCTCACTAGAGTTTGAGATGTGAGACCGCCGCTTTGCAGCCCCGCCGCATCGTGGCGCAAGGGCTGTGCGGCGGAACCTGATTTATGCCGCACCCGATCTGCCGCGTCGTTTGCGCAGCGGCAAGACGAACGCCCTGAGCCGCCAATCAGAATATTTTCGTAAAAATCCCGCATCACGCGCTAATCGTCTTGAGCAGTGCCATCGCCTCGTCGCGCGTCGCGAGGTTCTCGGAGAACGCGGAGGCGGAGCCGGTCGCGACGCCCATATGGAAGGCGCGCGCGTAGTCGCCGCCGGATTCCATGAAGCCCGCGAGGAAGCCTGCGACCATTGAGTCGCCGGCGCCGACGGAGTTGACGAGCGTGCCCCTCGGCGCCGGGGCGCGGTAGAATTCGCCCTCCTTTGTGATGAGGAGTGCGCCGTCGCCCGCCATGGAGATGAGGACGTTCTCGGCGCCCTCCGCTTGGAGTTTTTTCGCATGGGCGACGATCTCCTCGTCCGTTTGCAGCGCGACGCCGAACATCTCGCCGAGTTCGTGATTGTTTGGCTTGATGAGGAAGGGGCGGTACTTCAGCACGCGCCGCAGGAGGTTCTTCGTCGCATCCACAACGATGCGGATGCCGCGCCCCGCCAGATGCTCCATGATGCGCTCGTACATATCGTCAGGCAACGTGTTCGGAATGGAGCCTGCGAGCACGAGCGTGTCGCCGCGCGCGAGGCGGTCGAGTTTATCAAAGAGCGCGCGCCGAGCCTCCTCCGTGATGACGGGCCCCTGCCCGTTGATCTCGGTCTCGCGCTCCGCTTTGATCTTGACGTTGATGCGCGAGAATCCGTCGCCCAAGGGGACGAAGTCCTCCGCAACGCCGAACGATGCGAGCATCTGCCGCATCGCCGTGCCGGTGAATCCTGCGGTGAAGCCGAGCGCCGTGCTCTCGTGTCCGAGATTTTTCAGCACGATGGAGACGTTGATGCCCTTGCCCCCCGGCAGGATCTGCTCGTAGTTTACGCGGTTGATCTCCCCGGTCGTGAAGCGGTCCAGCCGCACGATGTAGTCGATCGACGGGTTGAACGTAACGGTGTAGATCATATATGTATCCCCTCCTATTCATCCGTTCCCCATGTGGATGGAAATGAAACTGAGAATCCCCTAATGTAGCTATGATATATCGGGCCGTCTGTAAAGTCAAGGTGTCCATGTTTCTCGTGCGGCAGTCTTGTCATCACCTTTCCTTTCCTCTATAATAGAAATGGAAATTTTGGCGGTATTGGGAGGATTTATGACTGCGACAACGGAGATTGCTGCGGCGGGGAATCAGGCGAGCGGCGCCGGGACGCCTACAAAGCCGAAGAAGGGCGCGCCGCCGCACGGGGCGCTCTTTTATATCAAGAAAATACACATGCTCATCATCGGCGCGCTCATCACTGCGACGGGGCTCGAGCTGTTCCTCATCCCGAACAACGTCATCGACGGCGGTGTGGTGGGCTTATCGATCATGTCGCATACCATCACGAACATGAGCCTCGGGACATTTCTTGTCATTTACAACATCCCGTTCATCTACATGGGCTATCGGCATATCGGCAAGAGCTTTGCGCTCTCGACGATCTTCGCCATCGTCATGCTCTCCATCTGGACGGGCGTGCTGCACGCCGTGTCTCCGGTAACGAATGATCCATTCCTCGCGGCGATTTTCGGCGGCGTCGTGACGGGCCTCGGCGTTGGCATCGTCATGCGCACGGGCGGCTCGTTCGACGGGACCGAGATCGTCGCCATCATCCTCGATGCGCGCACGCAGTTCTCCGTCGGCGAAGTCGTCATGTTCATCAACCTCTTCATCCTCAGTTCCGCAGGCCTGCTCTACGGATGGGATAAAGCGATGTACTCGCTCTTCGCCTACTTCGTCATCTCCAAGATGATCGATGTCGTTCTCAAGGGCCTTGACGAATCCTACGCCGTCATGATTGTCACGAACGAGCACGAAGAGGTGACGGATGCCCTCAACGAGCGCCTCGGGCGCGGCGTGACGCTCCTGCACGGTGCGGGCGGCTACACGGGCGAAGCGAAGGAAGTCCTCTACTGCGTCGTCTCGCGGCTCGAACTCGACACGCTCAAGGAGATCGTCCTCGATAAGGACGAGCGCGCCTTCGTGACGATCAACGTCGTGCATGATATTGTGGGGGGGCGGTTCAAGAAAAAAGCCATCCATTGACGTGGGACGCGATAT
>CAUQAR010000188.1:0-2787 GCA_963515775.1 uncultured Selenomonas sp.
GTGTTCCACCGACGTGGTGACGATATGCACGCCGCGCCCCGCTGCCCGCGCGGCTTCCGCGGCCCCGCGGATCGCCCAGTTGTCGCTCTCCGTGCCGCCGCTCGTGAAGAAGATCTCCTCCGGCAGCGCTCCGATGAGTGCGGCCGTCTGCGCACGCGCACGCGTAATGCCGCGGCGCGCCGACCGGCCGAACGCATGCAGACTGGACGCGTTGCCGCAGATCTCCGTCAGATAGGGCTGCATCGCCGCGAGGACGCGCGCGTCGAGCGGCGTCGTGGCCGCATGATCGAGATAGACCGGCCGCTCCTTCACCGGTTGCACCCCACATGGGAACGGTCGCCGCGCAGAAGATCCGAGAGCGCAATATTGTTCAGTACGGAATTGATGCCAGCGCAGACTTCCTCCCATATCCGCCGCGTCACGCATTCAGATGCGCGCACGCAGCTCTGATCATCGGCCTCTGCATCCGTGAGCAGACAGTCGACGAGCGCGATCGGCCCCTCGACCGCCGTGATGATCTGTCCGATCGTGACATCGGCGGGCGGGCGCGCGAGCGTATAGCCGCCCTGCGCTCCGCGTGCGCTCTCCACAAGGCCCGCACGCCTAAGCGGGGCCATCAGCTGTTCGAGATAATTTTCCGATATGCCCTGCGATTTCGCAATCGTCTTCAGCGGTACGACGCCCTCCCCGTAGTGCAGGGCAAGCTCATAGAGCGCTGTGACACTGTACCGCCCCTTCGTCGAAAGTTTCATGATGATATCTCCCGGAACCATGCGCGCGGCGCGCGCATCAATCCCGACAATTTTACTCAGTATTTATTGCTTCAATTATAAATGAGATTGTTCGTCCTGTCAAAGCGCTATGCGCCGGTCGAACCGAAGCCGCCCGTGCGCGCCGCACCGTACCCGGCGGCATCTCCATCCACCGTCAGATAACTCGTAAAGATCCCCTGCGCGATGCGCTCTCCCGCGGCGATGTGTACGGCCTCCGTGCCGTAGTTGAAAAGGGGAATGAGGATATGTCCCTCATTCTCTGGATTCCCATAGTAATCCGCGTCGATCACGCCGACGCCGTTCATCAGCATGAGGTGTTTTTTGAACGCGGCGCTCGAACGAATATAGATGAGCAGCACCTCGCTCGCCTGCATATAGGCCTTAATCCCCGTCGGTACGAGCGCGCCCGCCCCCGGCCCAATGTCGATCCCGGCGGCCGCGGCAAAATCATATCCCGTGCTCGCGCCCGTCTTGCGCTCCGGCATATGCACGCCGCGCCCCCGATAAATCGTCACAATTTCAAATCCGCGTATCTTCATGGCGTCCCCTCTCAAACAAAAAGCCGCTGCGCCGAATCGTCCCATTCGGTGCAGCAGCATCGTTTTTCTTTCAGCTAATCGAGCGGCACCTTGACGGTCGCGGCCGGCGTGATGGTTGAGATCGCGTGTTTGTAGATCATCTGCTGTTTGCCCATACTGTCGATCATGACGATGAAATTGTCGAACCCCCTGACGGCCCCCTTGATCTGAAAGCCGTTGACGAGGTGAATGGTTACGGGGGTGCCGTCCTTGCGTACTTGATTGAGGAAGCCGTCCTGCAAATTGATGATTTTTGCCGTCACGCCAAAAAACTCCTTTCTCTTTTTTCCCGCCACGCTGCGATGTCGGCGAGAATCTCGTGCAGCAGCGCCTCCGCGGGAAGTGCATCTGCATCATACCAGCGGATATAGGGCATGCTGCGGTACCACGTCAGCTGACGTTTCGCAAAGTGCCGCGTCGCCTTCTGCACGCTTTCTACGGCAGCGGCAAGGCTCGTCTCTCCGGCAAGATACGCCGCGGTCTCCTTGTAACCGATGCCCTTCATCGCGGGTGCGCCGCGCCCCACACCGCGCGCCATGAGACCGCGCACCTCGTCTGCAAGCCCCGCCGCGAACATCTCCTCGACACGCGCATTGATGCGCGCATAGAGATGGGCGCGTTCCCGCGTAAGACCGATGACAAAGCTGTCATAGGCAAGCGCGCCGCGGCGCGCGGCGCGCTCCTGCGAGATGCGCTCACCGCCGCGGCATACGGTCTCAAGCGCGCGGATCACGCGCCGCACATCGTTCGCATGCAGGCGTGCCGCCGTCTCCGGATCGCGCCGCGCGAGCAGCGCGTGCACAAAGTCGTTGCCACAGCGCGCGGCAAGCCGCTCCAGGCGCCGCCGAAAACGCGTATGCGCCGGCGTCTCGCTGAAGTCATACCCCTCCAGCAGCGCCTTGATATAGAGTCCCGTCCCGCCGACGATGAAGGGCAGCTTCCCCGCCGCCGCATGCACATGAATCAGATGCGACGCGCGCGCGACGAAATCCGTCACGCTGAACTGCTCCGCGGCGTCCAGCACATCGACGAGGTGATGCCGCACGGCAGCGCGCTCCTCGTCGGACGGTTTCGCCGTTCCTATGTCGAAACCGCGGTAAAGGAGCATCGAGTCGCCGGAGATGATGTCCGTTCCGAGATGTGCCGCAAGCTGAAGCGAGAGCGCCGTCTTGCCGACCGCCGTCGGCCCGAGCAGCACGAGCAATCGGGGTTGTTCCGCTGCCGTCAAAGCTCGATCGTTTCACCGGGCCGGACGATGCACACGGTCGCGCGCGTCATGGCCTCTGTGACCTCCTTGTAACGCTTTACCTCCTGCGCGATGATCGGCCATGTGTCGTAGTGAATGGGGATGACATGTCCCGCGTTGACCCACTGCGCCGCCTGCGCCGCATCCTCAAGCCCCATCGTATAGTTGTCTCCGATGGGCAGGACTGCAT
>CAUQAR010000189.1:0-2703 GCA_963515775.1 uncultured Selenomonas sp.
CGCGAGACAGATGAGGGCTTTTCGCATATATATCCTCCCATGGAACCCGGGACGAACGCGCATCGTGCGATTTTATATCGCTTGGGTATGGCTTGCGGCTTCGATCACACGTCCTGCGCGCCGTCCCAAAGTTTCCTCCGATCCGTTAGAGCGCGAGGCTTGCCGAGAGCGAGATGGTACGCGGCCGGCCGAGGAAGATGCTGTCGGAGCTGGGCGTGCTGTACCAGTACTTCCGATCGAATACGTTGCTGCACATGAGCGAGAGCAGGAGATCCTCGCGGCCGAGCTTCGTCTTATAGTTCAGCCCGAGGTCGAGCGTCGTGATCGCCGGCACGCGCAGCGGGTTTGCGCCGTGGCGGATGCGCGCTGCCTGCTGATAGTCGATGCGGCCGATCACGGAGAGGCGGTCCGTCGGCTTGTAGACCAGGACCATGGAGCTGCTCCACTTCGGCAGGCCGAGGACGCTTTGACCGCTCGTCTGCCGCGCATCGATGCAGTTCAGCGCGAAGATCATGTCGAGCTGCGGCGTGAGACTGCCCGCGGCTGAGTATTCCAGCCCCTGATAGCGCTGCTCCTTGTCGATGCGCAGATACTTCTTGCTGTTTTTCAGTACATCGTTCGTGCCCTGCATCTTGATGCGGTAGAGACTGAGCGTTTGCAGCACGCCGCCGTTCATGTACTTCACGCCGATCTCGTTCTGCCGCGTCTTGGCCGGCGGGATCGTCTCGCCCTGATTGGCATAGCCCGCGCCGACGACCGATCCTTCGGAAAAACTCTCGCTGTGATGCGCGTAGGCCGTCAGCTGCGGCGTGAACCGATAGGAGAGGGCGTAGGTGGGGCAGGTCGCGTGCGCGTCGATCTCCGCGGCGCTGCTGCCGGAATAGTTGCGCGCGCGTACGCCGCGGTGGCCGTGCAGGCCGAGCACGAGCGTCAGCTTATCCCCGGGCGCGGTCACCTAGTCCACAATGTGCCAGCCCGTCATGATCGTCGCATACTGCGTCTTGAGCGGTTTTTTCGGCAGCGGCGCGGGGAGCGGCGTACGGTTCGACTCGTAGATGTTGCCGGGGGCCGCGATATAGCGCTCCGCGGGATCGGAGCCGTAGCTGCCGATCGTCTCCCGGTGGAACCATAGCCTGTCGAGACTCAGCACATAGTCGTTCTTCCAGTCGCCGAGGCGGAACGCGCCCTTTACGCCGACCCCCAAATACTTTGTTGCATGCGCGACCGGCCACTGCGAATACCCTTCGCCGTACCCCGAGGCGACGACCGGGCCGTAGTTGCCCGCCATATCGAGCAGCGTCCTATTGTAGCCCTGGATCCAGCTCGTATAGTTCTCCTTGTGATAGCCCGCGTTCAAAAAGAATTTCGTCGTATCGCTTGCGGCGTACTCGTAGTTCAGCACCGCCATGTAATTGTCGTACTCATCCTCCGACCACGCGGGCGAGAGGTTCACGCTGCCGCGCGGCGCGCGGGGGAGCGTATTGAATCTCGCGGGAACCTTTAGACTGTTGCCGTTGCCGCGCTCGCGTGTGTAGTCGTAGCCGAGCAGGAGATTCATCGTGCCGCGCCCGCGCCGATGGTCGATGTTGATGAAGAGATCGCGCTTCCACATGCGCGCGTTCTCGACAGCAAGCGTGCCCTGCCCCTGCATCGCGTTGATGCGGATGCCCCACGCCTTGTCCCTGCCGATCCGTTCGCCGATGTCGACCGTTTGCGAGACGTAGCTCCTGCCGTGCAGTCCGAGCTTCACATCGCGGTTCGGACGGTCCTCTGCGCGCTTTGACACCATATCGACCACACCGCCCGCGTTCTCCTGCCAGCCGGAGGTCGTGCCGCGCACGCCGATCGCGGGGCCGGAGATCACCGTCACCTTCCCGATGAAATTCGCGGACATGTCCTTTTGATGCGCGATGCCGGGTACCCCATTGATGTACCACGCGTTTCCGTTGGACCGGATGCCGCGGATCCAGATCGTGCTGTCCGTTGCGCCGCGCCCCACGCGCACCGCAGGATCGAGCGACAAGGTGTCGAGGATATTGCGGTGCGGCGCGGCGAAGCGGTCGATCGCCGCCGCGTCGAACGTCATCGCCTGAAACGGCGTCGCGAGCGCTTCCTTTTCCCCGAGGAACCCGATGCCGCCCGTGCTGCGCACCATGCCGTCCGCGAGCGACTCCTCCACGCGCGCGGCGGAGACGACCAGATCGGGGAGGCGGTACTCATCCATCGCGTCCGCAGGCTGCGCCGCCTGCTGCGCATCTGCGGCAAAGACTTGATGTCCCCCCATGGACAGTCCTGCCAGCACTGCGGCCGTCAGCATCTTCTTCGTCAGCTTTTTCAATCCACACACTCCTCATACAAAGGTATTTTCCGGCCATTGCCCATACCTCCGTATGATCTCGCGGCGTCTATGCGCGCCGATCTTCGCCATGCGGGACAATTCTCTCATCATATCATAATGGATGCGCGCGGCACGGTCAATAGATGCACGAAATTTTCATTTTTATGCGCGACGTGCATTGCGTGCGGGCCTGAGAGACTGCCGCGCGAGCATTTTTATGCAAGACGCAGAGGCAAAGCCCTCCCGCCCAAGACAGCGCGCGGAACGATGTGTGCAGCCGCGCCGACGAACTGAACGAGTGCAAAGGTGCCGCCGTGCGAAACGATATGGATATTTCCGCGGATGAAAACCGCCCGCGATGAGAC
>CAUQAR010000190.1:0-2676 GCA_963515775.1 uncultured Selenomonas sp.
ATGCCGCGCCCAGTCGCGCGAGATCGCGCACAGTAACGCACGTCATCGCGGCGCGCGGGAGGACTGCGCTCATCGCGCCCCCTCCTTTCCTCCGTCGCGCATCGTCACGGTGCGCCCGAGGAAGCCGATCAGGCCGGACGCGATGTTGCTCGTCAGCTCCGCGCTCCCATAGAAGACGGACAGAACGGCAAGGGCGACGAGCCCCGTCCCGACCATCCAGTCGACGCGCGGCAATGTGTCTCTCATACGCATGCTCCTTTCTTTTCCATACGCTTACACAACTGCACGGATACCTGCCGCACGCGGGGAAAAGGGGAGCGTCCACACAAATAAAAAGCACCGGCGTACGGGACATATTTTCCCGCATGCACGGTGCCGCGCTGCTCGTTTTCGGTTTTACAGCTTCTGTGCGCGCTTCTCTCCTTCCACGAGGAGCGTCTTCGTCAGACCGCGCAGGTAGTTCATGACGAGGCGCACGTCCTCGAATATCTGCCGCCCCTTTTTCGTCACGAGGCCGCTGTTGATGAAGATCGGATCGAGCAGAGGGATCTGGACGAAGTCGTCGGAGGGAAGCACGGACGGGCGCGCGAGGAAGGTCGAGCCGATGCCCGCGCGCACGAGGTTCTTGACCGTGTGCAGGTAGGGCGAGTAGTGTATGACGTAGGGCTTTTCACCGGCCTGCGCATAGGCGTCCTGCACGAGCCGGTCCACGAAGAAGCTGCCGTCGAGCATGACGAGCGGCTCGTCGCGCAGCTCCTCGATGCTGACGGTATGCCGCGCCGCGAGCGGATGCTCGAACCGCGTGACGAAGGTGCATTCGCAGTCAAAGAGTTTCGTATAGGCGAGCCGCGCGCTGAAATCCACGGTGTAATTCGTCAGCGCAAAGTCGAGTTTTTCCTCTTCGACCATCTGGAGCGCGCTCACGCCGCCGGTCTCGATGATCTCGAGCTCGATCTCCGGATGTTCCCGGCGGAACGTGCCGAGCACGTACGGCAGGAAGACGACGCCGAGCTTGAGCGGCATGGCGATGCGCACCTTCGCGTGGCGGTGCGCCATGTCGCGAATCTCATCGTCGAGCCGCGTGACCTCGCCGAGGATGTAGGAGATCTTGCCGAGGAGTTTTGCGCCGTCGGCGGTCACCGTGATCTTGCGGCCCTCGCGGTGAAAGAGGTTCAGCCCCGTCTCCGCCTCGATCGCCTGCATGGCGACGGTGACCGTCGGCTGCGAGACATGCAGATGCTCCGCCGCCTTCGTGATATTCTGCCACTGGCAGACTTCGTAAAAATACCGCATCTGTACTAACGTCATAGGGCCACTCCTTCCGCACGGTGCCTTACATTTCTCTTATCCCCCCGTAAGAGTTTATGCCTCATATGATTTTACTATATATATAACGATTCCCCTATGATAAATGTCACAAATTACATAGTTTTCTCCTATAGAAGCGGTCTATACCAAGATCAAAAAGCCGTATTTTTCTTTTTCCGCACTTCGTGGTATTTTAAGAGCAGATCAACGCGGTGCCGCGCTTCAAGGCACCTGACGATATACAAAGAGACAGGGGAAATCCACGATGACGGTACATTTTGCAGATGCAGTAGATCGCTATGTGAAGGACATGCTGGAGGCCAACGCCGATAATCTGAAGGCGTTCGAGACGAAGCCGGGCGTCTACACGAACGTCGATCCCGACACGCACCGCGATGTTGAGATTCCCGACGTGCACCTCACGAAATAACTTGCCTTCAACTCCTCCTACAAATATAGAAGAAACGAGCGGACGACCACCGCTCGTTTTTTCGTGCGCGGCGCGCCGTCTCGGCCGCGCCTCAAAGCGATGCGCCAATCCCGATTCATAGGCCAACTTAGGTGAAACGTCAGCTCGGATGCAGCGCAAGGAATGAGCCAAGGGCAGGAGGCAGCGCTACGAAAGCCTGTCAACCTACGCCGCTCCCGTAGGGGCACGGCGCTGCTGTGCCCTCGAACGCCTTATGGCGGCGTATCATTCGTCGAGCGCAGTATTTTTCGCAGTGACACAGCGATGCGCCAAGATCACGCCCTACTGCCGTAACCTAAGTGATGAGATAGCTTGGATGTATAGCTAGGAATTTCGGAGAACGCGAGGAAGGCGTAGATGAAAACCTACGTCGACGAAGCGTTCGAGGAAATGACGACGCTAGGCGCCAAGATAGCCATCACGCCTAACAAATGCGAGGGACAAGTTCCCCCGCCGGCATATCTACAACGCGAATCCCCCCGAGCGGCGTCCGGATCCCGACCGTCCCGGGCGCGTCCGCCGTCGTCCGGCCGATGCGGGCTGCGACGATCCCGTGCGGGTCCGCGCGCATGACGGCGAGCACGCGCGCCGTATCCTCCGGCGGGACAAAGGCGAGGAGCTTGCCCTCGTTCGCGAGCGTCAGCGGGTCGAAGCCGAGCAGGTCGCAGACGCCCTGCACCTCGTCCCGGACGGGGATCGCCTCCTCATCGAGGAGGATGCCGACGCCCGCAGCCTGCGCGATCTCGTTCAGCGCCGCCGCCGCACCGCCGCGCGTCGGATCGCGCAGGACGGCGATACCGGGGGCCGCCGCGAGCATCGCCTCCGTCAGCGCCCCGAGCGGCGCGCAGTCGCTCATGATGCCGGGCGGCAGGGTGAGACTGTGCCGCGCGGCCATGACC
>CAUQAR010000191.1:0-2653 GCA_963515775.1 uncultured Selenomonas sp.
GGCATATCCCTCCCGCGCGATTGCACGGTGTGCGCGGTCGAGGCCAAAGAGGAGCTTTCGCTTATTAAAGACCGGCGTCTCCGCCGTGTTGAGATATTTCGGCGACGCATCGCCGAGCGCCCGCCCGCCGAAGCCGACGATGCGCCCTCGCTCATCCGCGATCGGGATGATCACGCGCCCGCGGAACCGATCGTACACGCCGCCGCGCTCACGCGCAGAGCACAGCCCCGCGGCGACGAGGAGCTTTTCAGAGATACCGCGCTTCTTGAAGGCGTCCGCGAGTTTGGACCACGCGTCGGGCGCAAAACCGAGCCCCCAGCGCGCGATTGTCTCGTCCGTCATGCCGCGCCCCGCGAGATACGCCTTGCCCGGCGCGCCGTAGCGCGTCATGGTGAGGCAGTTGTGGAAGAAATCGCGCGCCAGCGCGTTCACACGCCGCAGATCGTCGAGCTCCCGCAGGCGCGCCTCTTCGCGCGCATCGCGTTTGCGCGCGGGCATCGGAATGCCGAGCTGCTCCGCCTGTCGCAGGATCGCCTCGAACGGCGTGATATGCTCCATGAGCGATATGAATTTGAACGCGTCGCCCCCCGCGTGGCAGCCGAAGCAGTAAAAGAACCCCTCGGCCGGCACGACGGAGAACGACGGCGTCTTCTCCTGATGAAACGGGCAGCAGCCCCAATAGCGCGCCCCCTTGCGCCTGAGCGGCATATAGCCCTGCACGACGGCAAGGATGTCGGTCTGAGCGCGCACCTGCTGCACGAACGCCTCCATCCTCGGGTCACGCATGCTGTACTCCTCTATATCGGTTGTATGTTCACCTGGCTGACGGGCGGCACAAAGATCTCGTGAAAGAGCGCGACCGCATAGCTGTCGGTCAGCCCCGCCACATAGTCGACGACGCACTGCTGCGCCCCCCAACGCTCTGCGCGGGCAACGAACGCCGCGGGCAGCGCATCGAAATGCGCCATGAAATGCGTGACGAGCGCGCGCAGGACGAATCCCGCCTGTTCCCGCTCGTGCGCGAGCGCCCTCGAATGGTAGATGCGCTCGAACATAAAGCTGCGGAACAGATCCATCACGCCCCGCGTCTCCTCGGAGAGCGCAGCGTCGCCACGCGCCGCGGACGTGACGATCATATCCGAGACCATGCGCGTGATCATCGCAGAGGTGTCGGTGCCGAAGCACTCCCGCACCTCCCGCGGCAGATCGACACGATGCAACAGGCCCGCGCGCAGACTGTCGTCATAATCGTGACAGAGATAGGCGATGCGGTCCGCGATCCGGACGATCCGCCCCTCGAACGTCGTCGGCATGCCCTTCCCCGTGTGGTTCAGGATGCCGTCGCGCACGGCGCCCGTGAGGTTCAGCCCTCGGCCGCCGCGCTCTAATATCTCGACCATGCGCAGGCTCTGTTCGTTGTGGGCGAAATGCCCCGTGATCTCCGCCATCACTGCCTCGCCCGCATGGCCGAACGGCGTATGACCGACGTCATGCCCGAGCGCGATCGCCTCCGTCAGATCCTCGTTGAGCCGCAGCCCCCGCGCGATCGTGCGCGAAATCTGCGCCACCTCGAGACTGTGCGTCATGCGCGTGCGGTAGTGATCCCCCGCCACGATGTAGACCTGCGTCTTGTGCTTTAAGCGCCGAAACGATTTGGAATGCAAAATGCGGTCGCGGTCGCGCTGGAACGCGGTGCGGAACGGACATTCCTCCATCGGGCGGCTGCGTTTCGCATCGCGGCTGCGCGCGGCCAGCGGCGAGAGGAGTGCATCCTCCTGCGCCTCAATGCGCGCGCGGATGGTCACAGCGTCCACCTATTTGATCACCATGACGGGAATCTTCGCTTCCTCAATGACCTTCTGACTGACGCTGCCGATGAGGACGCCCTTGAGGAGGCCGAGCCCGCGGCTGCCCATGATGATCATATCGCTGCTTTCCTCATCCGCGACCGTGAGGATACTCCTAGCGACATTGCCCGTCCGGACATGCTTGCGCGCCTTGCGCCCCGCCGGGATCTTCTCCCAAATGCGGTCGAAGACGATATGGCTCGGTATATCCTTATTGATGTTGCTCGCAACATAGACGAAATCGAGCTCGGCGTCGCATTTCTCCGCGAAGAACAGCGCCTCGTCCACAGCCCTGCAGCCGCCGACCGAACCGTCCACCGGCACGAGAATCTTCTTGACCTTGCTCATCATAACCCCTCCTAATCACTTCCTAAATGTAGTATGAATCGCAGTTTATCAGTATATTTCGATGATTAGGGCAGGAAATCCTCTCTCTCTGAAAAAAAACCTGCGCTACAGGATCCCCTGCTCCGCGAAGCTGAAGAAACGGCCGTCCCCGAGAACGATGTGATCGATCACGGGAATCTCCAGCAGGCGCCCCGCTTCCGCCATGACGCGCGTGATCCGCCGATCCTCCGCGCTCGGCGCCGGGTCCCCGCTCGGATGGTTGTGTACGAGGATGACGCGCGCCGCGCCGCAGCGAATCGCAGGCTCAAAGACCTCGCGCGGATGGGCGAGCACATGGGTCAGCGTGCCGATCGAAACGACCGCCGTCATGAGGATCTCGTTCTTCGACGTCATCGGCAGCACAATGAAGTGCTCCCGCTTCTCGCGCCGATAGCGCGGCATGAGAATATCCGCAACCA
>CAUQAR010000192.1:0-2626 GCA_963515775.1 uncultured Selenomonas sp.
GGGAAGACGTGACGCTTTATGCGCGCATCGTAGGGGCACGGCGTGCCGTGCCCTCAGTCGATCCACGCGCGCTGATCAACATGGATGCGGCATCTCACCCCCCTATACATGAACAGAAAGCCGCCGCACTGACGCGAAGAGCGTATTGTGCGACGGCTTTTTTTGTGACGTTTACTTCCGGGAAACGACGAATATTGCGCCTCTTTTATCTTGCAAGAATGAACATAATCCAGTAAAATAAAAGCAAGGAGGCGACGGTATGCTGCTGTCAAAGAAGTGAGAAGATCTTGAAATTCGGGATAATTACCTCTTTCAGCATGTGATGCGGTACCGGCATCTCTGTAAAAGTTTGTTGGAAAAAATTATTGGAATTAAGATTCGCAGCATCACTTATCCGCAGACGGAAAAACCCATCGAAGGTGTGCCGCTCAGCAAGAGTATCCGATTGGACGTTTATGTTGAGGATGATCAAGGGACCATCTATAATGTGGAGATGCAGACGACGGGAGCGTCGCAGCCGGCGGAGCTGGCAAAGCGCATCCGATACTACGGCGCGCAGATTGATATGAATGTGCTGGAAAAGGGGCGGGACTACGAGGAACTGCCAAAAACATTCATCATCTTTATCTGTACGTTTGATCCGTTTCAGAGGGGCTTGAGCGTTTATAAATTTCGACGGCGCTGTGACGAGGCGCTTGATCTTACGATGGGAGACGAGACGACGACCATTTTCCTCTGTACGAACGGCAGGACGGAGGGCGTTGATCCGGACATCATCTCGTTCCTGCGGTATGTGGATGGCCAAGAGGCGGAGGGTTCGTTTACGCGGGCATTCGCCAAGACGGTAGAGGACATCAAAGAGCATGCGGAAATGAGGCGAGAATATATGACACTCCAACTAGAACTCAGAAAAGAATTGAAAAAAGAACGTGCAGAGGGAATCGAAGAAGGTATCGAGCAAGGCATTGAGCGGGGCACGATGAATGCACAGGTCTCGGCGCTGCATCATCTGATTGATAAGGCGGGGTGGACGCTGGAACAGGCGATGGAAATGATGGGACTGCCCATTACCGAGCGCAGCAAGTATGCCGCCCTTTTGCAAAGCTGAATCCGGATTTTTTGACAGCCTGCCGGGCGGCGGGCTGTTTTTTATGAAAAGAATACGATGCGGGGAACGGGCGATACGATCATGATCAAGACCGGCGTCCATCGATCGCGCGACGATATGCCTGCGCGCCGCCGGCCGCCGATGCGCTATGGTATCGCAAATAAAACCTGCCGGATCTCAGCGGGTTTTCATTTTGTCACGGTAGGATAGGTGGACGAACAGATCATAGATCCACAGAGGAGTATTCATTGAACGATCAAGAAAGAGAAAACGCATCGCAGCCGAAGCGCTACACGATCCGTCTGATCGATGCCGAGAGCGACACGACGCGCTCCGTCCGGCTCTCGCTGCGCGGCGTCCGCATGCTCGTGGCCGGCGTAGGGGCGGGGCTCGCCCTTCTCATGACCGCGTCCGTGCTCAGCGTCTACACGTTGATGCACTCCTACGCGCATGAGGCGGAGACGGCGCAGCTGCGCGAGGTGAACCGCATTCAACAGGAACAGATCCTGCAGGTGTCGAAGAAGGCTGCCGCGATGCAGCAGGAACTCGATGCGCTGCGCCGGACGGAGGACGATCTGCGCGCGACGGTGGGCGCCCCTGCGGCGGAGTCGGAGAGCGACGATGCGCAGACGGGTGGCGAGGGTCCCACGGGCGGCCCCGCGCATGCGCCCGAGGCGGCGGATGTGAGCGAGGCGCTCGATATGATCGGAGCGCGTCTCGGCGCGCGGCGCACGTCGCTCGAGGCGCTCGCATCGCTCGTTCAACAGAGCTATTCGGGTGCTGCGAGCCTAGGCACGGACGCCCCCGCGGGAACGCCCGCGGGCTGGCCGACGAACGGCTTTATCAGCTCGCCCTACGGCCTGCGCTTCGGCGGTACGGAGTTCCATCAGGGCATCGATATCGCGGCCGATACGGGAACGCCCATCACGGCGACGGCGGACGGCGTCGTGACGTCCGCGGGGTGGAACGCGGGCGGCTACGGCAATATGGTCGACATCGATCACGGGGACGGGATCACGACGCGTTACGGACATGCTTCGGCCGTGGCGGTCACGGCGGGCGAGCATGTGCGGCGCGGCCAGATCATCGCGTATGTCGGCTCGACGGGACACTCGACGGGGCCGCATCTGCACTATGAGGTGCGCGTCGGCGGTCAGCCCGTGAATCCCGCGCCGTATCTCTAAAAGGGAAAGGAATCTAGCCATGCAGTCAAAAACGTTCATCTATCTTCTCGCGGCGGGCATCGCCCTCCTCCCCGCCTGCGGGACGGCCGCGGAGAAAAAGGACATCCATCATGTGATGGCGGCGGAGGAGCATCACGCGGACGCGGCCGCGCAGGAACCGGCCCCCGCGCCGGACGCAGAGACGCCGCCGGCGAAAGAGGATGCCGTGGACGCGTCTCTCGCAGAGGAGATGGACGAGATCAGCGACGCGCCGGAGGACGGTGCAGCGCGCGCCGCACAGCCGGAACGCGCGGATGATGACGCGCGCCGGGCCGCGTCCGCAGCGGACGCGGAC
>CAUQAR010000193.1:0-2534 GCA_963515775.1 uncultured Selenomonas sp.
CCGTGCCGCCGACGTACTTCCAGATGAGCTTTGCGACGCGCTCCTCCTTCGGCAGGTTCGGATCGATATCCTCCGCCGCAGACGCAGAGGCAGCCTCAGGCGCAGAGGGGGCGGTTCCCTCGGCAGGCTCCTCATCGCCGCCCGAGGAGATCTCCGCGCCGTCCAGCACGAACGTGATCTTTCCATAGTCTGCCGCATTCGTCACGAGCACGGGGGTCGTCGTCTCGTATCCCTCCGCCCGAATGGCCGCGGGATCGAACTCGAGCAGCAGCTGACCGCGCTTGATCGTATCGCCCTGCGCGACGTGTGCGGTGAAGTGCTTCCCCTCGAGTTTCACCGTATCCACGCCGACATGGATGAGCAGATCCATCCCGTCGGCCGTATGAATCCCGATGGCGTGTTTCGTATCGAAGAGCACGGTCACCGTACCGTCCACAGGCGAGACGACGCGCCCCTCGGGATCGGCAATCGCGGCGCCGCGCCCCATCGCGCCGCCGGCAAAGGCCGGATCCGATACCTCTGAGAGCGGAATGAGACGCCCTCGAAGCGGACTGTCAATACGAATATCCTGCATACCAAGTCCCCCCTACTGAAAAACAATTTCGTCGGATTTTCCCCTATATGATCCACGATTCCTTTCAATAAAATAAAGTGTACTCATTTCCCTTTTATTTGTCAATAAACGGCGGACGAAAGAATTTTACAATGCCAATGCCTTGTGGTACAATGGGTCCAGGGTAATCGGAGCACCACACTGGGGAGGCAGTACGAATGAACGTAAAATACGAAGTCACGGCCACGGCCATCGGCAAACTGGCGCGCAAGTTCCTCGAAACCAACAGCAGCGTGATCCTGCTCGACGACGGAACGCACCCCAACCTCGCCGAAATGGTCGTCGAACATACGGCGTCCGAGCTGAAGGCGGATATCGTTGTCGGCGATACGCTATCCGTCGGCAAGCAGAAGTTCAAGGTCACGCGCGTCGGCGAGAACGCGAACGATACCATCCGCGAGAGCGGTCACTGCACGCTGCTCTTCAACACGACCGGCTCCATGCCCGGCCAGATCGAGGTCGAGGGCGGCGCGGTCCCCTCGCTCATGCAGGGACTGACCTTCTCCTTCGCTGGGAAATAAAAGCGATCCTAGATGCGGGCGCGCCCGCCTCATGACAGTGACAGAAACAGGCCGCATACATACGGACACAATGGATTTCCCACGATTCCGGAATCAGGGAAATCCTTCTTTTTTATTTGGGTTCTCTTATTATGGAACCATTATGAGACTTTGAGTAATAGGAGATGTTCAAACCGTATGGAACTGGAAAATTTCAAAAAACACATACAAGTACTGGGGGATCGTAAAGCAGAAGCATATCGAAAACTCTATATCAATAAATATATTAATACAGATTCTAAATATTATATAGAACGAATAGAAAATCTACGTTTGTTTTCTGATGGATTATGCTATACTGGGTATTTATGGGATTGTTTAAAGTCTCCGACATTTATTCATGAAGAGCAAATTGAGAAATACAGAAGTAAATTGAAACAAGTGCTGATCTTTTGGGATAATAACTCCAAGGATAGAATTTATATCAAAGACTATTGGAAATTTGGGAAAAAGACGATGGTTCGCGTAGATTACAATTTGTTTTTAGACCATGCGCATTTTTTCCCGGAGGATGTATACCTCACAGACGAAACATTGCAATGGACGATCGTATTTACGCATGAAGACGACATAAATCATCATCGTCTTATCATGCAGGTCGGCCTATAAAAGCCTCTCCTGTGATCGTCGTTTAGTGCGGATACCAATATAGAGATACAGCGCAGGCAGCAACGGCCTTTCCTACCGTAAATTTGCAAACGGCGCGTATGGCGGGCGATGCAGCAAGCACAACCTATATGGATGTACGCTCTAGGACGGCTGTGCGCCGACGCTGACAATATGGCCGCCGCACGCCTTGCGAAGCCGGTTCATGATGGCGAGCCCCAGACCGGTCTCGTGCGTGCCCTCGGCCAGAATCTCCGTAACATCGGTTTCGTCAAAATGGCGCAGCGCGTCGTAGAGTCGACCGGCAAACGCGGCATCGTCGCCGCGGGCGCCGCAGTTGTAGCAGTGCCGCGGCGGGAGGAGCCCCGCGAGCGCATCGACTGTCTCCCGGCATGCGATCAGCCCAACCTGCACTCCCGCGGCGCTGCGGCGCAGAATCTCCGCGCGCAGCGCTGCAATAAGCGCGGGCGGCGCGCCGGTATAGACCGTCAGCGGAGCGCGCGGCGCGTAGTGCGTATACTTCATGCCGGGCGCACGCGGCACAGCGTCCGCAACCGTGAGCGCGGGATCAACGCGCACCTCCATATGCGGCAGTTCCGCCGCGATCATCTCACGCGTGATCGCGCCCGGCCGCAGGATCGTGAGGACGCCGTCCTCCGTGCAGTCGACAATGGTGGATTCGATCCCCCAACGACATGCGCCGCCGTCGAGGATGAGCGGGATGCGCCCCGTGAGGTCGTCATAGACCATGGCCG